>JBAZGP010000395.1:0-3739 GCA_041652835.1 Lutibacter sp.
TGCAAATTATTTTTGCACTTATCGGATTTTTGTGTTTAATTATGGGGCAATTATCGAGCGCTAATAAAAGGAAAAAAAGTAAGAGGTAAAATGTACCCAAATAAAGTCCAAATTATACTTGCGACTTTAATTATCTACGATACGGTAGATAGATTTTTTAATCCGTGGTATGTTAGATTATGGAGAAAATTTAAAAGGAGTATAAAATGGCTACAATCTGTATTCGTTGTAAAAAAGTTCACGCAAATTATAAAGAGGAAATGGACTGTTTAAGCAAAACAATTGAACAAAACTTTCATAAAACGATTAATTTTAAAGATTCAAGGAATAAATAAAATGCCGGAAAATTTTATGAGTTATATTGGTCGTGAAAAATGTGGATGCATAACAATGGTCGTATCTGATAGACCTGAAAATAAAAAGGATGTGGCAAAATTTGTAAGAGTTTAATTTATGCATAGTAAATATTTAAGGGAATATATTAATCAGCCATACAAAGGTAAGGATAAAATATTTATTGCCATAATTGGAACAAGTTCTTTGGTTACAATAATTTCTGGAATACTTTTGACTATTATATATCATAATTTAGTTTATTTATTGCTATTAATTTTAGGGGTAATATTATTAACTTATGGTATGATAAAATACGAATAAACTAACTGGAGTTTTAATCTATGCCCGATGTAAAAATAACAAGTGAATTACTGGAAGTTTTAAAGACAGACCGAATGGCCTTAATCACTGATATTAATAGCGGAAAAGTTAAAGGAAAAATCATGCCGCCTTCCACTATTTTGATTGACTCTGATGAAATTCCTGAAGAATTTAGGCAAAGATTTATAGAAAAACCTCCAGAAAAAGTCAATGAACCTGTAAAATCTGAGGCAACTTTGCCGCAAAAAAATAATAAACCTGATGCGGAAACTACGCTTTCACTTTCACAACAGACCGATAACATAAAAGCGGAGACGAGTCGCCTTAAAGCGTTGATTGAATATGAAATCATAAAAAAAGAACGGGATAGGCCGGAAATTTTGACGCAAAAAGAAGCGACACTTGCCGAACTTGAAAAAACTTTAACGCAACGGCAGATGGAATTGGATGAGCAAAAATTAAAACTTGACGGACGTGAAACAGTAATTGCCGGAAAGGAACAGGAACTAAAAGATAAAGAGCAAAGTGTAAATGTAAGAGTTGCATCAGAGGAATTGACAATTAAAAAAATGTATGATGAAAAAGATGCAGAAATTTTAAAGCGGCAAAAAGAACTTGATGATATAGAAAAATCAGTTGACCGTGAAAAAATGGTGCTACAAAACATTAACAACGCAATTGATGAAGCAAAAAAGGAAATCCCGCCACTTACTGAAACGCTGAAAGCATTAACAAAAACAACATTGAAATATATTGATTACCATGAACGAAAAGGTCAAAATACTAACGGCGAACATGAGCAATGGAATTTCGGAAAACGTGATCAATATTGGAAACTAAAGGAAACTTGCCGCAAAATTTTAAATGATTTGCAACAAGTGTTAGGGATAAAATGATTAAAGAGTATAAAGTTTGCAGCAAAAATTCACAAGTAAACGGACAGCCTGGGCGTTATTATGATTGGTCAAAGTTTTGTTGGAATGATAAAGAAATTTACATTGAAAAATGTCACGTAAAAGATTGCGACCATAAACATGAATACAAAGCATATCCTGCATTTGTAGATGGCGATGATAAAAATTGTCATTATTTACACGTTCCTTATAATTGGACTGAAGATTGCACAGTATTTAGGGTTTATCCGAATGATTGTATGTGGGTTAATAAAATTTTCCGTGGACGTAAAGTAATAAAACAAACCGCTATTAAAAAAGACGATGGATGGTATTGGCAATTAGAACTTGAGGACAAAAAATGTTGAAACAATTTTTATTCATTGGATTATATCTTATTGCGATAGTATTGGCGAATATTTTTGTTGGAATTTTTGGTACTATCGCTGTAATCCCTGTCGGATTTTGTTTGGTTGGTTTAGATATTACAACAAGGGATACTTTACACGAACTTTGGAAAACTAAGCGATGGTTGAAAATGGGTTTGCTTATTGCGTTTGGTTCATTGATTTCATGGTTATTAAATCGTGACGTAGCTCAAATTGCACTCGCATCCTTTGTAGCATTTACAGTGTCAGCGATTTTAGATACTTTGGTATACACAAAACTTTATAAACGATATTACTTAATCAAAGTTAACGGAAGTAATCTATTTAGTTCATTTAGTGACTCAGTACTTTTTATATCTATCGCTTTTGGTGCTTTTATGCCACTATTAATATTTGAACAATTCATGGCTAAATTTATTGGTGGAATTTTATGGTCACTTTTATTAAAGAAAACATTTATTGAAAAATCTAAAAAGGTAACTGCATGATTTTTTATTTAGGCACACACGTTTTATCCCATGCTCAACATATTGATTATAGTTTTATTTCTGTAAATCGTTTGCCAAAGTATTGTTCTAAGGTTTTTAAACCTAATCATTGGATAATGGACAGCGGAGCTTTTACAGAAATTTCAACTTATGGTCATTATCGTAGCCCTGTATATGAATATGCTAATCGAATAAATCATTGGAAAACTTATGGTAATTTAGAATTAGCGGTTACGCAAGATTATATGTGCGAGGATAAAATATTAAAAATCACTGGTATGACTATTCGCCAACATCAAGGACTAACCATACAAAGATACGATGAACTTATAAAATTAACTGATGCTTTTATTATGCCAGTTTTACAAGGTTATAAACCACATGAGTATGTTGAATGCCTAAAAATGTATGAGGATAGAATAAAAATTGGGATGCGTGTTGGCGTCGGCTCAGTATGTAAACGTAATAAAGAAGTCAACTCAATTATCGAAGTATTAGAGGCAATTAAAGAACAACGACCAGACTTAAAATTGCATGGGTTTGGTCTAAAAACTACGGCCTTAATCAATGCTTATATTGACTCATTACTTTATAGCGCAGATTCTATGGCGTGGTCATATGCTGCTCGTAGAAATAAAAAGGATAGGAACGGGCTTACTGAGGCTTTAGATTTTAAAACAAATATTGATTTTAGTAAAGGTAAAAAACCTAATCAAATGAAACTTTATTTTAAAAAGGTGGATTAATGTGGATGAAAATTGTGGACATAAATTTATATTCAAACGATACTTTGGAGGCTATTCCAAGGTTGACGGACGGATGCTTAATGGTATAGAATTGTATTGCACAGAATGTAATGGAACAAAACTTGTAAGTTATGGTGAAGGGTTAAAAATATTAGGATTGAATAGAAAAGGAGATTTGGAAGATTAATGTCAAACACATTTAACAGAGTTGAGGCCATCGGGAGGGTCGGGAAAGACCCTGAAATACGATTTTCCGCTGAGGGCAATCCTATAACCACATTTTCAATTGCAACAGATAATGTTTATACAAAAGACGGTGAGAAAAAAGTAGACACTGAGTGGATTAATTTGGTTAGTTTTGGCAAAGCGGCAGAATTTTATAATAAATACTTGCATAAAAGCTCACTGATTTACATTGAAGGACGTTTAAAAACTCGTTCGTGGCAAAGTCAAGATGGTCAACTACATTCAAGGACTGAAGTAATTCCGTCAAGGATATTATTCTTAGACCCACGAAATTCAAACTATAACGGCAAGGAAAACGGAGTAAATGAAGAACCTTGTTG
>JBAZGP010000396.1:0-3736 GCA_041652835.1 Lutibacter sp.
AAGCAAGAAAGATTCTTTATATAGAAAATACTGTTAAGGTTTCAAAGATTTTTCATCGATGGGTTGGACAGGGGCTTTTGAGTAAAATAACTCCTAGGACGGGCGCAAAGCGTAATGTGCGTTATAGATTACCAGCAACCGATGAAAAAATGTTATTTACTCGAGATAAAAGTAAATAACGCAATACCCCGCATTTTATAGGTGAATTTGCGAAGTTTATTTTCTTTCTATGGCATTACACAAAAATTTTCCACAATCACCATACGAAATTCTTGATCCGGCAATCCGGTGGTTTCCTGCTGATGAGAATTTGCGCGACAAGGGGTATGAAAAATTACTTCCGCCACTTGTTGCTGAACTTCGCAAGAAAGTGAGGGATTGGCGGTTGGCTGGTTATGACGGCGCAAGTGAAACAAGTAAAACATTACTTAGGTGGTGGTTTTTAACTGATCACCCAACAGAAACATCAAATGGTGAGATATTTCTTTTCCAATACTACTTTGCTCAACGAGAGGCGGTAGAAACAATTATTTGGTTGTATGAAGTTGCCAAGGCGCGTGATAAATATGATCTCCTTCGTTTTGATAGTTCAGGAGCGGTGTCCGCCGGAATGTTTAGTGAAACATGGACGCGATATGTAGTAAAGATGGCAACCGGTAGTGGAAAAACAAAAGTATTGAGTTTAATTTTAGCATGGTGTTATTACCACAAGCTTTATGAGGATGATTCACAATTGGCGCGTAATTTTTTAATTATTACGCCAAACATTATCGTTCTTGATCGTATCCGCGCCGATTTTGATGGACTCAAAATATTTTTTGAAGACCCTGTACTTCCTGACAATGGTCATCAGGGTAGAAACTGGCGTGATGATTTTCAAATGACACTTCATATTCAGGATGAAATTGGTACGGTGCGAAAAACCGGCAACATTTTTCTTACAAATATTCATCGCGTCTATGAGGGCGCGACAGAATCAGCGAGCTTTGGTGATCCCGATACATCTGATTATTTTCTTGGGAAACAACCAGTTGGCGCGACGAATGAATCAAAGCTTGATCTTGGCGATATTGTTCGCAATGTGGACGAACTCGTTGTGTTAAATGATGAAGCACACCATATTCGTGAAAAAACTGAATGGTTTAATGCTATTAAAGATATTCATAATAAACTTTTACAAAAAACAGGCAAAGGATTACCTCTGCAATTTGATGTGACGGCAACTCCGCGGCATGATAATGGGGCTATTTTTGTTCAGGTTGTAAGTGATTATCCGCTTGTTGAGGCAATTTATCAGAATGTCGTCAAACATCCAGTTTTACCAGACTCGGCAAGTAGGGCAAAATTACAAGAACAAAAAAGTGCCGATTTTTGTGAGAGATACAAAGATTATATCCACCTTGCTTATTTAGAATGGAAAAAAACCTACGAAAGATTGCTTCCGACTGGCAAAAAATCAATTTTATTTATTATGACTGATGATACGAAAAACTGTGATGATCTCGCGGATTATCTAATTGATTATCCTGCCTATTCAGAATTTAGTAAAGATTCTGTTTTAGTTATTCATACAAAAAATAACGGGGAGGTTTATGAAAGTGTCACTGGTAAAAAAGAAGAGGAATTAAAACTATTGAGAAAAGCAGCAAATGAAGTTGATAAAGTTGATAGCCCATATAAAGTAATCGTTTCAGTCATGATGTTGCGAGAGGGTTGGGATGTTCGTAATGTTACTACAATCTTGGGATTAAAAGCTCTTACTGCTCAGAATAGAATATTGCCCGAACAAGTGCTTGGAAGAGGTCTGCGAAGAATGTTTAGAGATGATAATATTCCAGAGCTTGTTAGTACAATTGGTTCTGATGGTTTTATGGATTTTGTTGAATCAATTACCGCTGAAGGTGTTGAGTTGGATTACCGACCAATGGGAGAAAAAACACAGGCCAAGGCTCCACTCGTGGTTGAAATCGATCGTGAAAATATGAAAAAGGACATTGAAAAGATGGATATTCAAATTCCGGTTCTCACTCCCCGTATTTATCGTGAATACAAAAATCTGTCCGGACTTGATGTGGAAAAATTCAGCCATAAAAAGATTCCGATTAGGGAGTTTTCAGAGGCGGAAAAACGAGAGATTGTTTTTCGCGATATAGCGAGTGGGGAGATTACCCATAAAACGGAGCTTGATAGTAATTTTATTCCTAATTATCAAAGTGTAATCGGATACTTTACACAGATTATTATGAAAGAGCTCCGGCTTGTTTCAGGCTATGACATACTTTATGGAAAGGTTAAAGAGTTTATTCAGAGATATTTATTTAATTCGCACATTGATCTTGATAACCTAAATTCACTTCGCAATCTATCAGAAATTGAAGTTTCGCGAACAATCTTTGAAACATTCAAAAAGGAAATTAACACGCTTACTGTTTTAGATAAAGGTGAGGCGGAAATTCGTGACTATATTAAAATCAGCAAAAGTCGTCCGTTCGTGGTCAAAGATCAAGGGTACATTGTGCCTAAAAAGAGCATTTTTAATAAAATTATCGGTGATAGTCATTTTGAATTGGAATTTGCGAGTTTTCTTGAAAACTGTGAGGATATAATTTCCTATGCTAAGAATTATTTTGCGGTGCATTTCAAAATTGATTATAAAAATGCTGATGGAAGTATCTCAGATTACTATCCGGATTTTATTGTGAAAGTTTCACAGAAAGAATATTATGTCGTTGAAACCAAGGGGCGAGAAGATCTTGATGATGTTGAAAAAATCAAAAGACTTGCTCAATGGTGCGTGGATGTAAACGCGAACCAAAGGGATGTTATTTATAGAATGCTTTACATCAAACAGGAAGAATGGGAAGCTCAACAACAAAAGCCTCGTAATTTTCAGGAAGTTATTAAGACTTGGATTAAAAATTAAGGATGAGATCCCCTAATTTTGTGAAGAATAAAATTATATATGATTTCTAAGGAAAGCTTGGAAAAATTTAAGCAGATTTATAAAAAGAGATTTGGCAAGAATCTTTCCGACCAAGATGCTTTAGAAAAAGCGAGCAAGTTATTGCGTTTGATGGAAATTATCTATAAACCAATGACCCAAAAAGAATACGACAATCTCCAAAAACGAAGAATAGAAACAAAATAAACAATCGTAACTATTGGTAAAAATTATTCAATTTATATGCGTCTATCACAAAGTGAAGAAATAAAACTCAGTAATGCAAGCAAGGAAGAAAAGGAACGGCGCCGAACTCAAATAACTGAGGCAATATTAAATTCCAGTTCAGTTAGACAATTTATACTTTCTGGTGCGGGTACTGGTAAGACAACAATTTTTAGTAAAAAAATTGAAATATGGATTAAGAATGGAGTTGCTGCTGACAAAATAACAGTATTGTCATTTATTAACTATATTATTACTGATCTAAAGAAGGAATTGAATCAAAATTGTAATGTTTACACGCTTCACAAATTAGCTAAAATTATTGTACATCGTTTTTTAGGAAATGGTGGCGTTTTTGAACATCCGATAACCAATGATTTTCAGGTTGCGCTTGAAGTTGATGAAGGTAATATAGCTGAGGATATTAGTTGGATTGAAGGGGAAATAGGAATAGCGGATACGGATATTGCCGACTCTCTAAAAAATTATTTCTCTTCGCCGCAGACTTTCCCAGCCCCTTCTTTTTTGAATGAGTATTTTTCACTTTGTACTTTTTATGATGTTGCATCT
>JBAZGP010000397.1:0-3722 GCA_041652835.1 Lutibacter sp.
TTTTGGACATGCCTGCCATATTCCGGGATTATTAAATGAGGTCTTTCTGAATTGTATTCTAAATCAAATTCCATAGGTCTGTTCTTTCTATAATATTTTTGCAAATTACAATATAAAAATCGGTTTTACAATGAGTATTTAACCTATAATTACAAGCTTTGCAAATTGTAGTAATAATTTTTTAACGCCATAATCGGCAAAATTAATCTCTGCTTTTTGATTGGCGCCTAAACCTTCTAAACATAACACTTCACCTTTTCCAAACTTAGCATGGGAAACAAACGTTCCCACAATAATGTTATTATCAAATAAATTTGAAGCGGCAACCATTGAAGCATCTACCTTTTTAAAATTTTTCGGACTTTTAAGTTCCACATTAGACAGCGCAGCTTTTTTAACTGGGACTCGCTGTATTGGTTTTTTAAAACGAATTATATGTTGAGGTATGTCACCAAAGATATCCTCATCGATAAAAGAATTTTGTTTAGGCTGCGGCACTTTTGGCGTTAAATGTTCTAAAAAAGTTTCGTCAATTTCTTCTAAAAATCGACTTGGTTCGCAATCTACCAATTTTCCCCAGCGGTATCTGGTTTGAGCATAACTTAAATAGGCCTGTTTTTCAGCTCTTGTTAATGCCACATAAAACAAACGGCGTTCTTCTTCCAATTCACTTCTTGTATTCATACTCATTGCCGAAGGAAATAAATTTTCTTCCAATCCAACAATGTACACAAAAGGAAATTCCAATCCTTTTGCCAAATGAATGGTCATTAAGGAAACGCGTGGTGAATCGTCTTTCTTTTTGCTGTCGAAATCAGTTGCCAAAGCAACATCTTCCAAGAAAAATGCCAAAGAATCATCTTCTTCTTTCTCTTTCTGTTCTTCAATAAAATCTTTTAGTCCGTTCAGTAATTCTTGAATATTTTCAACCCGGCTAATGCCTTCCGGCGTTCCTTCACTTTCTAAATCCTGAATTAGCCGTGCTTTTTTTACCACAAATTCGGCAATCTCAAAAGCATTTTTAGTTTGCGATTCAATTTGAAAATGCTGCATCATGGTCACAAAGTTCACCAACTTCGATTTTATGCCTGAATTAAGATTCAAATCAAAAGAATTGAGATTCATCAACAGCTCAAAAATAGAAATTTTATAGTGATTTGCCGCTACTGTAAGTCGGTCTATTGTGGTATCTCCAATTCCTCGTGCAGGATAATTTATGATTCGTTTCAGCGCCTCTTCATCGGTTGGATTGATCAATAATCGCAAATAAGCTAAAGTATCTTTAATTTCTTTTCGTTGGTAAAATGACAACCCACCGTAAATTCTATAAGGGATATCTTTTTTGCGAAGTGCATCTTCCAAAGCACGTGACTGTGCATTTGTGCGATATAAAATGGCGAAATCAGAATTTTTCATCTGCAGATTCATCGCATTGTCAAAAATTGAATTTGCTATAAATCGGCCTTCATCGGCTTCTGTGAAAGTCTGCATGACTTTTATCTTTGCACCTTCGCTGTTTTCAGTCCAAATTTGTTTATCGAGCTTGGTTTTATTTTTTTCAATAACACTATTGGCAGCTTCTACTATATTTTTTGTAGAACGGTAATTCTGCTCCAATTTAAAAATAGCCACATTGTCGTAATCGCGTTGAAAATTCAATATATTTTGAATATTTGCGCCACGGAAAGCATAAATACTTTGGGAATCATCGCCCACCACACAAATATTTTGAAACCTGTCGGCCAATGCTTTTACGATTAGATATTGGGAATGGTTGGTATCCTGATACTCATCAACCAAAATATACTTAAACCGATCTTGGTATTTCGCTAAAACAACTGGAAAACGCGTCAATAATTCATTCGTTCTCAATAATAAATCATCAAAATCCATAGCTCCTGCCTTAAAACAGCGCTCTACATATTCATGATATATTTTTCCCATTTCCGGACGTTGTGCCATTTTATCGGCTTCCAATAAATCGGGATCATTATAATAGGCTTTTACCGTAATTAAGCTGTTTTTGAAGGAAGAAATTCGACTTAAAACCTGTTTTGGTTTATACCTGTCTTTATCCAACTGCATTTCTTTGATAATAGAAGAAATCAATCGAACGGAATCCTGCGTATCATAAATGGTGAAGTTAGAAGGAAAACCCAATCTGTCTGCTTCAGAACGTAAAATACGCGCAAAAACAGAGTGAAATGTTCCCATCCATAAGTTTTTAGCTTCAGAAACGCCCACCACTGTTGCAATACGATTTTTCATTTCCCGCGCCGCTTTATTGGTAAAAGTTAATGCCAAAATATTGAAAGGATCCACATTTTGATTCATTAAATGCGCAATTCTGTAGGTTAAAACACGTGTTTTCCCTGAGCCCGCGCCAGCAATAATAATCATTGCGCCTTCTTTGTGCAAAACGGCGGCTTTTTGTGATTCGTTAAGATTTTCTAAGTAGCTGGTCACAGGAATTCTTTAAAAATCAAAAGTACTACTCCAAATTTAGTTGGGCAATAAATTTGGCAAAATGTTTATTTTTTAATTGTTTGTTTTGAAAATTGATTTGCGTAAATAACCAGTAAACCTATCACTATCAAAAAACTGAAAGATAATAAGGATATGTTATAATTTTTAATGGCATTAAGCTGAAACAGAAATAAAAAACCTTGTAAAAATATTAGCAATTCTGTGGTAAAAACGCCAGTCAAAAAGAGTAGCATTCCAATTTTAGATGTCAATTTATGAAGACTGATTTTACCAAGCTGATTTACAATTAAAAACAAAAAAACACTCATAAAAGCCAAGGTGAATAAATGCAGATATCCAATAATAAAAAATGGTTTTAAAGCCAATGTTCTTTTAACGATATAAGGAAACGAAGATAAAATTTGGCTGATAATTTTTAAACTGTAGGAAATCAGCGCAAATTTCAATAGCAGTTTTGAAATAAAATTCCATTTTAGTTGTAAAAATGCCTGTCTTGCTATTTTTAACAAAAATACCAGTGAAATAAATTGCAGCACCGAAGCCACAAAACCAATCACATAAAAAATTGAAAAATTGGAGCTCCATAACACCGACAAGGCGTAGGCGGGAATACAAGCTATATTCAAAAATATAAAGAAGCCTTTTTGTAGTTTTTCTGAAATTAAAATTTGCTGATTCTCAAAAATTTTAAACAACAATCCGAAAAGCGCAAAAACAAAAAACCCATTGTATAAAAAATGAAGATAAAAATAAATAGTGTTGTGGTATAAAACTGTTTTTCCCTGAGTTGCAATTACAAAACCCAAAAACCAAGTGGCCAAACTTGAAAGCAAATAGTAGTAAATTCCATATTTAATTAATTTAACCGAAATAGTACTTCCTTGTAGATCTTTTAAAATTCTATACGACAAAACGTAAGAAGTGAGCCCAAAAACGGCTAATAAAACAATTGAAAATGCTTTGTAGCCTCCTAAAGGAAAACTGATTAACATTAATGAAATTGCCACCAATAAAATTGCTATAGTTACTTTATAAACTTTCTTTTGTTTATTGGCATCAGAAACAAATAAATAAATAATTGCACCAATAGCAGTAAGGTATCCCCAGCCTAAAAACGCCACATGAGAATGACTTTGCAATAAATTTTGATAGGGTATATATTTTGTAGGAAACGCGAAGTTCCATCGCATTAACAAGCCGTATAATGCAGAAAAAATAAATAAAGCAAATGCATA
>JBAZGP010000398.1:0-3711 GCA_041652835.1 Lutibacter sp.
GTCTCGATAGGGGAATTTGATTTTTTAACTTCTAATATTTAACTTCTATTATTTAACTTCTGCTTTTTACTTTTCTCTTTCAGCTTTTAACTTTTCCTTCTCCCAAAAGCTTTTTTAAGCATTGATTGTTGTTCATCTTCGTGATATCCATTGGCATATTTTCCATATCCATAACCGTATACATTTCCATAACCGCCATACCTTAATTTCACGGTAAAATCATTTAGTACAATGCTAATATTTGAAATTTCCTCCTTTTTGTATTTATCATTAATCATTTTAAGCATTCCCTTTTGAGAATACATATATCTTACAACGTAAATGGTTGAATCAGCATATTTTAGCAACTCAATGGCATCACTTACCAATGCAATTGGCGGTGTATCCAATATAATATAATCGTAATTTTCTTTCAAATTGTTTATCAATTCATCGGTGGCAGAGCCTATCAATAATTCTGAAGGATTTGGTGGTATAGGGCCTGCGGTAATGACGTCCAAATTTGGAATTTTTGTTTTTTTAATAATTGTTTCAATATCTTCTTCACCAATTAAATAGTTAACCACTCCAATCTCGTTTGAAATTTCAAAATCATCAGATATTTTCGGTTTACGTAAATCCAATCCAACCAAAATTGTTTTTTTTCCACCCAAAGCAAAAACCGTTGCCATATTAATTGACACAAATGTTTTGCCTTCTCCACTTACAGATGAGGTTACAATAATGGTTTTGCATTTGTCTTTTGTGCTTCTGGGAAATAAAAATTGAATGTTTGAGCGCAATGCCCTAAACGATTCAGCAATACCCGATTTGGGCTTGGTGAAAACGGCTAAATTACTATCGTTTCCATTATTTCCCACCACGCCTAAAATAGGTATCGGTGAAATTTTTTCAATATCTTCAGTAGAGTGAATTCGAGTATCGAGAACTTCTATTGCTATAATCACAAACAAAGGAAAAATAGTTCCCAAAAGTAAAGCTACCATATAATTAAACTGTTTTCTTGGCAAAACAGAACCTTGCCCTGTGTCTTTTGCAGAATCCAGCACAGAAATATCTGAAACGCTTGCAGCAATTGCAATATCCGCTTCATAACGTTTTTGCATCAAAAAAACATAATTCGATTCGGTTAAACTGAATTTTCGTTGATAATTTAATAATTTTTGTTCTTTACTAGGAAGTTTAGTGAGTTTGTTATAATAGTTATTCAAGCGATTTCTGCTGTTATTCAAGCTGATTTTTGTTGCATTTTTTAAGGAGGAAAGATTTTCAAGCAACACATTTCGTGTTGTTTCAACTTCCTGATTTATGGCAATTAATGAAGGGTGATTTGCCGTAACTTCTTTTGACAATTTTTCTTTTTTTATCGAAAGTTCCGTTAAATTGCCCATCATTCCAGAAATTGAACCGTCTTCAATATTTATGATTGCCGGAGCAGGAATATTGGTAAAATTTGTATGCGTTTTAATGTAATTTTCCAAATTGTTAAAATATTCAATTCTATCGCCCATCTCCTTTTGCATTTTATCTAAACTCACTGTTTGCGAATAGATTTCATCACCTTCTGTTGATAATTCATAAATTGAATTGTCCTGTTTAAACTTTCCAATATGATCTTCAATTAACTTTAAGCTGTCGGAAGTGTTTTTAAACTGGGCATCAATAAATTCTTTAGTGCTTCGGGCATAATTTGTCTTCTCATCCAATTCATGTTCCGATAAAACGATTACGGTTTCATTTAAATAGTCAACAATTCTGTTTTTATTTGGTCCAGACAAAGCCAATTCTATTAAAGAAGTTCCCATTAAACCGGTGGCTCGCACATTTTGATATTCACCGGTTACTTGTTCAACAGATTTTAACTGAATATAAAAAAACTGTCCTCTTAAGTTTTTTATATCATTTTTAGCTTCAATTTGAGCTTTTAAAAATGGAAGATTGATATATTCATCAATTAAAAATATTTTTGAAAAATGGTTTTTATCTCCTTCAAAATCCTTTAACGTTTCATCTTTATAATTGATTAATTTATAGTTTCCAGTTTCATCAAAATCTACCGACAATTCAAAACGATTGTCATCAAGAAATTTAATTTTAATTAAAGTATTTAGCAGTTGGTATTGATTTGGCTGCAGTATTAGCGTAAAAGGTGTTTCGCCATAAGCATCTTCATTCCTAAAACGTCCTTCTTTTAGATAACCAATGTAAAAATTAAGTCTTTTTACCACTTCTTCGTTATGAGATCTGGAAGTTAAAGATTTTCTTATGGATTCCACTTTGTCGCTTACACCACCCCAGTTAAATGCAATATTGGTTCCCGACGAAAAAAGCGGATTTTGTTTTTCATTTACAGCAATTGTTGTGCTTAAGCCATATATCTTTTGACTGGAAATATTTATGTAATAGGCAATTGCCATTGCAATGGTAATTGTAGCCACAAACCATTTCCAATTGGCTAAAATTCGAAATAAATAGTCCTTGATGTTGGAGATTTGCTCACTTGGATTTTCTATAAATTTGAATTTATTATCCATAAAATATTATAAATTTTTAACTAATAAAACAGAGGTTATTAAAAATGACAATATAGAAACTACGGTTGTAAAAGCCTGTAATCCTGTAGTTCCAACGCCCCACGATTTTTGTTTTAAAGGAGCTACATAAATAATGTCATTGGGCTGAATATAGAAATGCTCCGAATCAAAAACAGAGATTTCATTCATGTTTATTTTATATTTTTTTACACCATCCAATGTTTTTCTGATAATGAGCACATTTTCTCGATCACCATAAGTAGAAATTTCGCCCGAATTGGCAATGGCATCAATAATTGAAACTTGATTTTGCGCTAAAATTTTAGTTCCAGGAGAACCCACTTCACCTGTTACAATAAAATTTATTCCGCCTAATTTTACCGTTACAAAAACAGTTTCCGGATTCTTTAAAAACTTACCCAACTCTTCTTCAATTTTTTCCCTAGTTTCCTTTTCGGTATATCCCAAAACATTGACTTCACCAATATAAGGTATTCTAATATTTCCGTGATTGTCAATGGTATATCCGGTAAAATAGAGTCCGCCAGAACCACTACCACTTGCTGCAGTAGTTTTAAAAAGCGTAACAAGTTCTTGATTTTCGGCCTTGATGTCTATGTATAAAATATCATTTACCTGTAAGCGATAAGGCTCGCTGTTTAACTTATAAATTTCCGATTTGCTTACCGGTTCACCTTGAAAAGAGGTCAATTTCTTTGTTGGAACACAGGATGAAAGCAGACTTAAAACTGCTGCAAATAAAAGAAAGTTCTTCATAAAAATTTGTTCAGACTTCGACAAATATAATTTTAAATAGCGTATTAAAATAATTTTTCAACTATTTTCGCACTAAAATTGACTTGTTATGTGGCGTTTTAGAATTAGGTCATTTATTACATTTTTACTTACCTCAACAAATCGACATGGTGTACACTCTCCTTTTATTTACCATTTAGTGACCACTTGCTTTAATGGTCAGGCAAACCCATCCAAAATAAACAACATTTATAAAATACGAAAATCGATATATTCAAATCACAAAAGCATCACAATAAGCGATTTTGGTAGTGGTTCTTCGGTTTTTAAAAGTAACGAACGCAAAATTTCCGATATTGCAAAAATAGCTGGAATAACCAAAAAAAAAACAGCACTTTTACTTCGAATTATTGACTATTTT
>JBAZGP010000399.1:0-3704 GCA_041652835.1 Lutibacter sp.
TATAAAAGATTTTTAATAGGCATAATAGTTGGAGTGGTTGTGGTTCTAGCGGGCATTGGTGTGTCTGTTGTTTTATTGCAAACAAACAATCCCAAAGAATCACAGGTAAATTCACTTGAAGAACAGGCGAAAGCAATTCAAAATCAAATACAACAGACAGACGCTGAATACAGGCAAAAGATGAATGAGATAACTGATAAACAAAAAGAAAACAACTGCATAGCGTTAAAAGACGTTGAAATGATAAAAACACTAACAGGCGAAAAGATAACTGAACAGCGATGGCAGACGGTTTCAACGGAGGGAATCTGCGGAGAGTTGTTTAACCAAAACGAAGCTTTGGCAAAAGAGAGGTCTTACAAAACAGGTCAGCTACAAACACAGCTTGACCTTTTAACCGCCCGAAGTGCATCAGACAGAGAAAAGGCGATGGCTTCAATCAGGACTTTTATGGCTAAACCTAATTTGGAATTAATATATACAGGCACCAGACATCCGTCTAATTTTAACGTGGGTGTAGTCACAAATCAGGACGAAGGTGGCTACACGATGGAAAGTTTCAGCGGCTGGGAAAGAAGAGTTGAAATCTACCAGCAAAAAGAATACATTAATGACAGATGCGAAGTTTACGAATATGAAGTGGATGTTAGGAATAATCAAATTGTAGAAATACACGTCCGCTATCCAGACGAGCTTGCAGGTATGAGCAGTGGCAAATGTGCAAGCTATGGTTCAATGGAAGTTCCGCTAAAAACAAAAGACGAAATTGAACAAGTAGCGTTTACATATCTCAAAAGAGACCCCGAACACACAAAATTCCTTATCAGGTCTGATATTCAGCCAGAATATCTCCCCAGTAAAACGACAGCAAAAAATCCTGCAATGAACGAATGGCGTTGGGAAGATAAAAGCTACAAACTGCCCGAAGGACTGACAAGCGACCCGTTTCCGTATCCTATGATTAGAATTATTATTTCAAGCGGGGGAAAGCTAATCTATTATCTGAATACTACGGAACTCTTTAACTAAATATTTTAACAAAAGAGTAAGCTCCCAAAAGGGGCTTTTTGGTTATACTTCTTGATTCCACTTAATTTTAGGGTTAGAATTAAATCGTTGCCTACATCTTAATATAAATATCACTTGCCTTTTTTGTAGTCTTTAATGACCAGTAATGGGTTCATCCTACTGCCATTAAAGACTACGCAAGTAATCTGATGTGGGCAACCAGTAGCGGTGAGCCCATTTTTGTTGTAAGAAGGCTCACGTAAAAAGTTATGTCAAAAAATATTGAGCCAGAGAAATTTTACAGCCTCTTTTTGAAGAAAATAAAAAGGAGTGGCATTGAATTAACCCCTTGGAATAACAGCAGACAATGGACGGAGCGATTGCTGAAAGGGAATGACTGTGTGATGAGCCAAATAGCAAAAGAAATCAAACTGACTTATTGCGATGAGTATTGGAAACTTGATGGAATATTCTGCGAAGGTTTTATGCCAAAAGACCCAATGACGCAGGCGAATATTGAAAAGTATAAATGGGCTCATAATATTAAAATAATAGTGGAAGTGGAAAATGCTTCTGCAACGCTTTGGAAGGAAATCTGGAAATTGATTCCATTATTTTTCAGCCCGCTGAAAGTAATAATAACTTATCCAAAAGACGAGCAGGAAGCGGAAAAGATAAAAGATATAATCAAAGACAGAATAAAGAATGATGACCAGTACAGGTTGCATAAGAGCAAGATTAAAATACTTTTAATATTCGGTTTTAAGGAGGGAAATAAAATAAGCTGGCAGGGATTTACTTATAACAATAAAAAATTTAAAATTATTAACACAATTAAAAAATAAAAATATGGAAAGCAAAACTAAAAAATGCAAACAATGCCAAACGGACATTCCTTTTAATGCTAAAAAATGCCCAAACTGTCAGAGTGATTTAAGAAGTTGGTTTAGTCGCCATCCCATAATTACAATTCTGGTTTTATTAATTTTTATTCCAATAGTAATTGCTCACTTATCTCCTTCGTCTTCAAATGAATCAGCACCCTCAACAAATACGCCTCAAGCAGAAGAAAAAACATTGAAGGCGGATATTAAATACGATATACAAAACTTAACTATCACTAAAAAAGACGACTTTAATTGGCATAGTTGCAGAATTCAAATTACGGCAGGAACGTCAGGATTGTTGGGTGATGGTATAACCTACGAACCAACAACAAGATATAATTTACAACAGAAAACAGGAGTTATACCGTTAGTTGAATTCATTGATAAAAATGGTACGAGGTTTAATGTTTTTGCCACCAAACCTAATGGCATTTTTATTTTTTGCACAGAAGGTTCATACGAGGGGAATTTTTAAAAAATATTTATAATTTGAACCCCAAACTATTGACAGGGGAAAATTTATTTACTAATATAAAAATACAGGGTGAAAGTAATTCGGGTTGAAGTTTTTTCAAAAATCACCCAGCTTCTAACCTTAAAGAGGCAGGGATAATGTAAGGTAAGGTTTCGCAAGTATTTGCGTGATTTTACTTTACATAATCTAATTTTTGTAATCTAAAGCTCACGCAGAAAAATGCGTGAGCTTTTTGTTTTCAAAAGGTAACCATTATTGTGTTGTTATAAAGATCTCAAAAATAAGTTTTTTTATGGCAACACGATGTTGATTATCCAAACAGTCAACATTATTTTTCTTTTCTCTTGAAATGGATTTGGTTCTTCGGCTAACGCTTCTCACCGAATCAAGCTCCTATGGGTGCTATGAGAGAGAAATAAGCTCCCTATATTGTAGGTGTTAACGGACATATTAAAGTTGGGACAGCACCCAACGCCTCAATACATAGCTTATTTCAATCTCCAATGCTCTTTTTCTAATTAAAATTTGGTAAACCTTTTAAAAAGAAAAGAGAAATCTTTGTTTTGGGAGGGGATAAAAGGGGTGGGTGAGAGAGTGTTATAAACTTTAACTTATTTCTTCATTCATTCTTCTGCCTTTTTTATCCACCTTTCTTAACAAATAATTAGAATTTATTAACTGTTGAATTTAAAATATGACGGACATAATTTGGCACGTAGAAAAAAGAAAATTAAGCGAGCTCAAAATTTGGGATGAGAATCCCAGGACTATTATCCCAGAAAGTTTTGCAACGTTAAAGGGCAGACTTGTTAAAAGAGGAATGCACGCAACCCTATCAGCTGACATAGACGGAACATTAATTTCGGGCGACAAAAGGAAAAAGGCATTGGAAGAACTGGGTATTGAAGAAGTCTATGTGATGCTTCCAAACCGAAAACTAAGCGAGCAAGAAAGACAAGAAGTGGCGATAGAGTCTAATTTGCACGATGGAACGTGGGACAAATTAAAATTAGCAAGTTTTGGAGAAATAGTTTTAGAAGATGTAAAATTTCCCGATTTAGATTCAATCTTTACAGCAGATGTGGTTGATGAATTTGATGAGGAAAAAGCAATAGAGGAAGCGGTGAAACAATCACACGGGGTAAAGTCTTACGATATTTGGAGGCTCGGCAGGCACATACTTGGGGTTGATGATTGCACCGAGAGACGCAGTTGGGAAGGCGTGCTGGGAGAAGAAAAATTTGATTTTCTTTTTACTGACCCGCCATATTTAATTGGGGCAAATATGGGAAACACAAAGGTCGGCTCCCATGATTACAGGTTTAGAGTAAAAA
>JBAZGP010000400.1:0-3698 GCA_041652835.1 Lutibacter sp.
ATGGAATCGACCGGCATTTTGAAACCTATTTAATTTTTCAATTGTTTCTTTAGTCCAATGAGCCTTATTATTTTCAACCATTTTACTCAACTCCTTTATAATAATCTGGATTTTCTGCGGTGAATTTTTCGGCTTGCTTATTTAAAATAATTCTACGTACATCAAGTGGTAATAATAAAAATTCCTTGCGTGAAAGTTTTGCGCACTCGCTTATGTACCAAGTAGTTCGACAATTTTCGCACAATAAAACATCAGGTAAACTGCTTTTGGTTTTTATAATATGATGACAACGATTAGTCATAGTTTATTCCTTCCGGTATTTTTAATAGTGATTTTTTAATGTGTATCTTTTTATGGAATGATGCATGGTATTCTTTATTTGCCTTTGTTTCATTGAATGGAATAGTTATATTACAATCCCAAAATGTAACACTAAATGCTTTGATATTCCTTTTGTCGCCCCTAGTCCATCTACTAAGATTAGACCAAACTATGATTTTATGGGGATGGTTATAGAATAAAGTTTTTCTAACATCTTTTAAAACTGGTTCAGAACCTATCCAACAAGTTTGACCATCTTTTGAATATACATCTACATTAACGATAGAGTTATCCTTAAAAGGTACGGCATAATATTGTTTATCATCACTAATCCAAACTATCATTTTTCTAAATCATTCTAAAAAATACGTATTCAGTTAAATGTTTAAATCGTTCTTTTTGTAATTCAGCGTATTCACGCTGTGTTAAAATTCGCATACCGTTATTGGATAAATGAAAATACGCCTTGCCTTTATCTATAAGATAATCTTCGGGAACAGAATAATAATGTCTACCATAATAAGCATCTCTCATTTTTACAAACTACCTTTTAAATAATTATCCACTTCGTCAAATTTATCCCTATATCCATCATGGCATTCACATTCGCAAACATCTTCCTTATTAAGTTCAAGTGGATTTTTATGATAACGTAAATAGAAACAAACTACAGGGTCACGATCAACACAAGCACAACCAAATTCAGGATTGGAAATACATTTAGCCATTTTAACACTCCTTAAATTCTTCACAAATACTTGCCAATTTTACAACAAACTTAGCATACCCACCAAAGTAAAAGCGATAATCGTCTATATCTAATGTGTGTCTTAAAAAACATACGTTATAATGGATACATTTATCACATTGTTTGGTGTTATTCATTTTATTACCTTCAAATTTTTATCATCTGCGAAACATGAAAAGCCATTATCTAAACTAATTTTATGTTTGGATTGTCCCGTAATTTGTATAACTTCATCTCCAACATAAGTTCCCATATGACTTTTCCACGGATGATTGCCTATGATTAATACTCTATCACCTTATTTCATTTTAAAACCTCAATTTCCTTACTCATTTTCTCTATCTAACGTACCGGCTATGGCTATTGGTTTGTCTATCCTAAAATAATATGGTTCCTTTAAATTAGATGGGATATAAAACCAATCTTTGCCAAATTTTACCCTATTACCATCTTGTAATTCTAATTCAATTTCAATTGGTTTTACTTGAGTTGGTAATTTAAATACACATCTAACGATGGCTTTCTCGCCCATTTGTTTTGTGTGATTTTTTATCATATAGCTTGTAATTATTTGGTCAAGTAGTCCACGCAAAGACATACCATAATTTTCAGCAAAACCTTTTAAAAGTGTATATTGGTTTTCTGTAACTTCAACGGATTTATTAAATGCGCTTAAATGAAAACCATCTTTATTTTCGTCATAAGCCTTATCAAGTCGTAATCGTTTTTGACAATTTATAATATCCACAAGTAGGTTATGGATAGCTCCACCTTTAACTAAAACTTTTCCATCGGGCATGATTACATTATCAAGTATGATTAAATTATTCACGCAAGTTTTAAAAATCTCAAGCATATCAAGTGCAGTTTTTATATCGACATCATCAGGTAATATAAATTTAGTAGTCATTTTACTTCCTTTTGTCTTAGTATTCTATCAATTTCTGCGGCAATCAAAGCACCTGCCTTTACAAGTTGTCTCACAGGATCATCAGGTGTAGGTTTCCACCATTTACCATCCCAGGGCCAAAGTATGTCTGATATTTCATTTATTTCTTCTGCTAATTTAATATTGTGATATTTAGTAATTAGTTTAATTTGATATAAATTTAAAGCATAAATAGCTCCTGCCGTTGACATTGAGAATGACGCATGTTCATCATCATGTTCAGGTGTCCAGCCCTCAAATTCTACCTGTCTCTTTCTTTCTTCCGCAATTAATTCTGCTCCGTTTTTCACTTAGTTGCTCCTTTATTTCGTTCTAATTTTAGGAATATCATTTCTCTGATAGTTCTGATAGCGGGACGAACCGTTTGGGATTGAGGCGTTTTGTTTTTAAAACAGCACTATCCCAACAAAACTTTCTAATAAATGTCCCCTTACTACCAAACTCCGTGTCTGAGAAATATGGGTTGTATGGCTCAATTAAGTCTTCCGGCAGACCTAGGCAGAGTTGTTCTAATTTGGTAATCAATCTTTCTGCTCTTTTAGCGTAGTTGTATTTTGTATCATTCGTTACTATATCCCAATTAAGAGGATGGTCTATTTCAAATAATGCTCGTGCTACCTTCTCAAGTAATTCTTTCTTAGTCATTTCTTATCCATCCTCAAACGCCTTTAAAAAAGCATCTGGTATTTCTTCATGTTGTTCTCTAAGATAAGCATATAAAGTTTCTATTGCATGGATTCTATTTATCAACCGTTGCATTTGTTCAAGCTGAAATTCTTTTAAAACTTCTAAATATTTTAGAGTCGCTTCTTGCTCATCAGGTCGAGAGTTATACCAATTTTTTGCTATCCTTAGTGCCTCATGCTGTTCCATTTTAAGACCTCACCTAACTTTTAGATGGTATAATGAATTTAGGTTCATCCCAAAATATATCAGGGCCGGGTAGTGCCATACTAACTTCAACTTCTTCATCAAAGTCGCTTTCTTCAGGGCCTACCCAAATCCTGATTTCCTCTTGTTCCTCCGTTTCGTTTGACCATTTTATAGCCGCTTCCATAGCCTTTTTTGCGGCGTCCTTTTTTGATTCCGCTTCTAGTTGAATATGGATTTCCCTTCGTTCAATCAACGTACATTCATAAAAATTTTCTTTCATTTTGAGACCTCATTAAACTTTTTTCTAAAATCAGTCCACTGTTTAGTGGTCATGAAAAATGCTATTTCCCTCGCACCTGTGGGACTTTGCCAATCATCTCCGGGATATTTGTACTTTTTAAGTTCCTTAATAAATTCGCTGTCTTTCATTGATTTAATTCCTTTCTATGTCGTATTGATAAATCCATCTCATTATATTTAATAGAGTCATTATGCCAGCAAATGCGTTAGCACCATACCAAGTATCCAAAATTGGTTCGCCTCTAAAATGGCAAATAATAAAAGTGATTAAAGCAATAAAATTAAAAAATACAAAAAATGCAATTGTAGGATAAATTACATCGGATTTAAAATGCGTTCTCATTTCTCATTAACCTCTATACAATTTGTAGGTTTACAATAATATATAGTCAACTTTTAAAGTAAGTCTATTAAATACTGTTAAATATTTTTACAAAGCGAAAAACACTTGACAAAATAATTAAGGTATGATACACTAAAATTACAGCAGATTAAGCGATCAATTAT
>JBAZGP010000401.1:0-3697 GCA_041652835.1 Lutibacter sp.
CCAATCCATCACGAATTCCAATGGCTACTTCTAAACCAGTTTCATCCAATAAAACTTCACCTTGCTCTTTGGCTATGGACAATAATTCAGGCTGATTGCCACCAAAAAAATAGGCAATGTCAACTGAGGAAACAAGCTCTCTTGAATAATAAGACATTCCTTTTTGTCCATCATTTAAAGGGAAAAATTCACCATCGCTATCAGTTAAATTTAACAATGTATTTACCGATTTAAGCAAAACACCATTTTTATAGTCGAAAATTTTTATTTCAGGTTTTACGTTTTGCAATGCTTCAGCAAAAACTAAAAAAGGATACATAGCGTAACGTTGATAATAAGGGCCTTCGGTATAGTAGCCATCCGGTGAAAAAGGTTCATCAATATTGGCTAAAAAGCCAACTTTTTGTCCAGCTTTTTTAATAAAACCGCCATCATTATCTTTTGCATTTGGATCAATATTATCAGTTTTTAAACCATATAAAGCCCTATCTAACAAAATAGAATCATCCATAACCAAAGCGATCATTCCAACAGCAACATTTCCCCAAGTACTATGGTTATGCACCCTGTTAAAAAACTGAGGATTTCCTTTTGAAATAAAATCAGCAAAAGGTTTAAATAAATTCTTTTCTAATTGATTTCTTTCTTTGGGTGTTAAATAATTATAAACACAATCATAGGCCTGACTGACGTAAACTAACCAATTGGAATCATTTAAACATTGCCAAAAAAGCTTCCCTCTTGCATACGAACGTGTTTGCGGATGAACTGGCAATGTAGGATACATTTTTTCATAAGCAAACAACATTTCCTTTACATAACTTGCATATTTTTCATCATTCAAAATTTGATATAAAACTCCTGCTTTTTGAGCTATTAAATAATTCCTTTTATGGCGTTCATGGGTATAACCTCCAGAAAAATCTTTTGGAATTGGAACTTCTATTCCTTTTAATATTTCAGCATCGACTTCTTCTTTTACTTTTGCTAACGTAGCATCAAAAAGAGGCACCTTTCCTAATTCTGCTCTTATTTTTTCAACTCCTTTTATAGTTAAAATCAAATTTGGATGTGCTGAATTTGAATTATCTACACTTTTAGATTGCGCCTTACAAGAAGCAACTACTAACAATAAAACAATAAAAAGTAGAGGTAATTTAAATTGAAATTTCATTTGTTAATTTTTAAAAATGATTCCTAAATCTAATCCGTCCGTTGCTTTTCCTACAAGTTCAGATTTATCAGATAATTTATAGGTTTCTGCTTCAAAATTTGGATTTACTTTCCAACTATTTTGAACGTTATATTTTTCATCTCCTGTCACTTTAATTTCTTCAGAATTGAAAAAATTATTATTAAAAATATTTACAATAGGTTCTCCAACAACTAAATACATTTCCATTGATCTACAGTTTGTAAATATATTATTTGTAATATCATTTACTTGCACTCCATATAAAGATATTGCTGCTTTATACTTGTTCTTTTTACCGTGCCCAACATTATCAAATACGTTATGGTCTACTTCCAAAAATGGCCCAAAGGTACTTTCATCAGTTCCTCCTCTATACAATCTTAAAGCAGCTCCTTGAATATTAGAAAATGTATTATTTTTCATAATTAAATACTCCACATTATACGCTCCAAGATCATCAGTTTCTTTATCCAATGCCGCAATATGCCCAGTTATATTTTTAAATGTTGAATTTTTTATACTTAAAGTATCTGCAAATGTGTTTTTTGAAACATTTACAACATCAAAACAGTGATTTACTATTAAATCTACAAATTCACAATGATCTATAAATAATTTATAGTTGTCAATCATAGAATTTTTACTGGTACTTATAACAGAATTACCAGCATAATCAGGTGATTTTGCTCCATCAAATTTCAAGTTTTCTAATGATAAACTTCCTCCGTTTTGAATTTCAAAAGCTTTCATTCTTTCAAAATAAATTGTTGCTTTTGTTAAACCTGCTGTTTTAAATGTAAGTGGATGGTTCACCTGAACTGTTTTGGTTAAAAAATATCTTCCTCCTTCAACAAGCTCAATAATATCTCCTGGTTCAGAAGCTTTTGCCACATCAAACAAAGTATTAATTCCTTGTTCAACTTTAATTACTTTACCTGTGTTTAAAGCTACATTTACGTCTTTTTTTGAATACCAACTTACACCAGTATTCTCTTTTGTTGCTATTTCTGTACTAATTTTAATTTCCTTTTTAATAGCATTTGAAGTAGGAATTAAAAATCCTTGTTCGTTTTTCACTAATTTCATCTCAGCTTTTACAAATCCAGTTTTAATACATGGCTCAATATTTTCGCTTATAATATTATTTTCAAATTTAATTCCACTAATATCATCGTAAACTGTAAAAAGATCCGTTTTTTTATCATTGTAAAAAATGTTATCTGAAATTTCCGAACTAACCGGTGATGCACTTCTTTCAGCATCACTACCTGCACATAATTGAATGTGCTCACAATTTACAAATGTATTGTCTTTTACTAAAGATTCTGAAACTTGTACATATCTATTTGCTGGTGAATTTGGTACTCCATTCATCATTACAAAAGCACCTCTAAAACGGTAACCTGTTAAACCAATGTGATAATTATTAATCACTGTTTGTTTCTCATTAATTACACGAACTCCACCCGTACTTGGCTTGTTATTTCCTATAAACACATTTCCATCAACCAACGTTTCGTTACCATGACGCATCGTTAATGTGCCTGTACACTCATAAAACACATTGTATTGAAATGTATTTTTACAAGATTTGTTTGAAATAATTTCGTGCTCACCATTACATCTATCAAAATAGTTAGACGTTACCAATGTGTTAGAATTTTCCAATGCCTCATAACTTGTACCAATACGAAGCGTTTCTCCGCCATTGTTTCCAAAAGTTGGTCTAGGACCAAAATAATTATGATCTATTTTATGATTATTTTCTCTACTATCTTTAGTCTCCAAACCAACAATCATAGTAACTCCTAAATTCTTTTTTCCAGAAATATGATTGTGATCTAATCGATTGTTTTTTCCATATATAGCAATCCAATAATCTTGTACATCACGTTGAGGATTGGTAAAATTATCAATAACACATTCCGTTAATCTAGTATTATTGGCCAATTCTGTTTCACTTTTTCTAAAGGAAATAACTTCGTTCGTTGGTGTAAAACCATTTTTAAAAACTAAACCATCTACTACTAAATATTCACCTGCTAATTTTAAATTTGAAGCGCCTTCAATAGTTACTTTTCCTTTTTCTTCAACAGTAAGATTTATTGGATTTTCTTTAGTTCCCTTTCCTTCAAAAACCAACTCAACATCTTTCCAAACTCCATTTGCTAATACAATGGTAGTTCCTGGAGTTGCTTTTGATACAGCTTCATTAAATTCAGAAATAGTGCGCACAAGATTTTCTCCTTCTTTTATTGATCCACACGAAAATAGAATAAAAATAACGGAAGTAGTTGTTAAAAAATAATCGATTATTTTTCTCATAAAAATTGGTTTACCAAATTGGTTTACCAAATATATAGATAATAGTTTAGTCTACAAAAGTTTATAGGGATTTTAACACTTAAGTCTGATATTTTATAAAATATGATTTTCTAATAATACTCCAGCAATGCTACAATACCGTTATATGAAATTGCTATGGAAAAAAATAAAGCAGCA
>JBAZGP010000402.1:0-3677 GCA_041652835.1 Lutibacter sp.
TTTGGTTGAGCATTTGTTTTTGGTGTAATAAATCAGCTAAAAGTAGAAGAGAATTGAAATGGCAATCTGATGAAACGAATAAGTAGGTAAGAAAAATAAGAAAATTATAAATACGATGAATCCATAAAAATTTATTTCGGATAATCTTGTCCGTTATTAAAAACTTTATTTATATTTGAGCCGAAATAAGGAAAAAGTATTTTTATTAGCATGTGAAACGGAATAAAAACCGTGGTGTTTATTACTGTAGATTTCAGCAGAAATGAAGTTAGGGTTAAATTTAGGTTGCCAAAGAAATTAATTTGTTATAGGTCGTCTATGGCAACAAAAAAGCAAATAACACTTTTGTACGTGACAAAAAAACTAAGATAAAATTTATGCTCTAATTCTTTGTAATGTCTTAAATACTCTAATAATGGAGATAGAATGGTTAGTAACAACGGCTTATGCTCACACAAACATAGCTATAAGTTAAATGTAAAAATTAAAATATAAAAACAATGAAGGCAAGATTAAATTATTTTGAAGTTGCACCAGAAGCCATAAAGGGGATGTTGGAGATGGAAAAATATGTGCATGATTCAGGGCTTGAACGTTCACTTTACGAGTTAGTTAAAACAAGAGCTTCACAAATTAATGGCTGTGCCTATTGTTTAGATATGCACACAAAAGATGCACGTAAGGCAGGTGAAACCGAGCAACGTCTCTATGCCCTAAACGCTTGGAGAGAAACTCCATTTTATACCGAACGGGAGCGTGCTGCGCTAGAGTGGACAGAATCTTTGACTCTAATCGCTAAAAATGATGTTTCCGACACACTTTATGAAACCACACGAAAATATTTTAGCGAAAAGGAACTAGTTACACTAACTATGGCAATCATAGCCATAAATGGATGGAATCGTTTGGCAATAGGATTTCGCACAGTACCCGGAACTTATAACCCATAACAAAATATTTACCTTTTTAATAACTTGTAAAAATTATGTGAAGAATTTATCACATATCATATTGGCAATCACATTTTTGGTAAGTTGTTCAAAACCTGATATTTTTTTTCAGTTTTTGAACAAGCAACAATTACCCACAACAATGATCCTAAAATGACAGAAGAAATAAAAAAATGTATAATGGTTTTAAAACAAACCTTCATGTTTATTCTCTTTCACACATCATTGACGCGAATTGTGATCCTATACAACAACTAAAGCAATATGCAAAAGAATTGGGAGTGGATAATCAAAATTTAAACAGTCTTAACAAAAATAATTTAAAGCAAGCATCATTTATTTATTCTTAACTTAATATATTATGGAACAGCAGTCAATCTTATTACTATTCTTAGTATTAATGGGTATAGCTATTATTGTCTTTACCTATGTTTATTTATCTTCCAAAAAAGCAGAACCACCAAAACTGGGAATGTCCAATCCGCTAAAAAAGCGATTTTGGTTTATGCTTATTCTGTCCGTAATACTGGTGATTTTTATCTCGGTAACTATTCCCAAGTCGCCTTATTACCTTTTTACCAATGAAACACCTGCAAAAGTGGTTCACGTATCGGCCATGCAATTTATGTTCATAATGTCCGAAAAAGCAATTGACCCCAAAAAACCTTCAAGAGAAGCAATAGAAATACCGGTAAATAAATTGGTTGAATTTAGGGTAACGAGTTTAGATGTAAATCATGGATTTGGTGTCTATAATCCAGAGGATAGATTGATTACACAAACTCAGGCAATGCCCGGTTATGTCAATCGCCTTCGCTATAAATTTAGCGAACCGGGTACTTACAATATTTTCTGTTTAGAATATTGTGGAATGGCACATCAAGTTATGAGATCATCTTTCATTGTTAAATAGACACTAAAAAAATATAAATCATGGAATCAATAAAAATGAGAAAAATCACTGCTATCTGGATTATAACAATACTTACTTTGTTTATCGTAGCCATTGTGTTAGCCATACTTATGCGAATGAATCAGGGAGGAATGATAGTACAATCACCAGTTACTTTTTATGTAAATATGACAACTCATGGATTAACGATGATTGGTATTTGGTTTGTTGCCGGCATGGCAGCCATTAACTATTTAATGGATCGTTATGTAAAAACAAGCTATATAGTAAATGTTATTGCTTTAGTACTTACAGTTATTGGTATATTGCTACTTTGGACTTCTACTTTCGTAGGAAAGTTTCATGCGGCATGGACTTTTCTTTATCCATTACCGTTCAAGGTAATGTGGGCTCAATGGGCAACGCCTTTATTTTTAATTTCCTTAACTGTTTTAACTATTGGATGGCTAATTTGGAGTTTAAGCCTAATGGCCATGATTCTTAAGAAGTATACCATATCACAATCATTTGCCTGGCAGCATTTTAAAAAGAATCCAAAAGTAGAGACACCTCCTTTTATACTCATTAGTATGATTACCCTTATAGGTGTTATCGCATGTCTTTTTGCAGCAGTATTACTTGTTGTACTCCTTTTTGCTGAATACTTTTCTAATGGTGCTTTTGTAAACGATGCACTTTTGATGAAAAATCTTACTTATTTTTTCGGACATACCATTGCCAATGAAATGCTTTATTTAGGTTTAGCCGTTATTTATGAGCTGTTTTCGGAAGTTAGCGAAAGACCAAAATGGAAAACAACCTGGTATGTGGCCTTAGGCTGGAACTTTACTTTGGTATTTGTTCTTACGGCATTTTTCCACCATTTATATATGGATTTTGTTCAACCGGAAGGCTTGCAAATTGTTGGTTTATTAGCTTCCTATTTGGCAAGTTTACCAGCTGCCGGTGTTACTGTATTTAGTGTTTTTATTGCTGTATACCGAAATAAAATAAAATGGTCCTTAGCGAACTTGTTATTTTTTATAGGAATTGCAGGATGGGTTATTGGTGGTTTAGGCGCTGTAATTGACGCTACCATTAGCAACAATATTGTACTTCATAATACACTGTGGGTACCTGCACATTTTCATACGTATAACGCTTTGGGAAATGTGTTATTTAGTCTTGGGTTTTTCTACTGGTTTTCCACTAAATTCACAGAAAAAATCAATTCTAAAATGTTCACTAAGGTAACATTGGCGATACTTCTCATTGGCGGAATTGGATTTCTTTTGGTTTTTTATATTGCTGGTGCAGATTCTATTCCACGTAGATATAGTACCTATCCGGCAGAACTCTCTATAGGGACGTCTCTGGCTTGGTGGGGCGCAATTTTCGCTACCGTTTATTTGACAGCCATTCTAATTTTTTTCTTAAATATTTCTAAAAGATGTTTAAAAATATTGTTTTCACCGTCATAACAATAAGTTTTGTTCTTATAACAAATGCCCAAACTAACTCTGCAGACTTTAAGGAGGAAGCAAATATTTATGATAAGATATATGATATTCCTTTAACCATTGCAGGTGAACAACAGCTTGCTTTCCACGAACTCTATTCTGGAAAGCCGCTGCTTTTGGCGCTTGTCTTCACACGATGTACTGGAGTGTGCAGCCCATTTTTATTAAAGTTGAAACAAAATTTACAGTTTAAGAATAAGGATAATTCCTTCAATGTTTTGGTACTTAGCTTTGATCCCAGAGATAACATAAAAGATATGGAGCTAATGGCGAAAAGATTTGGGTTAGAAGATAATAAACAATGGCTCTTTGGGG
>JBAZGP010000403.1:0-1230 GCA_041652835.1 Lutibacter sp.
ATTCGTTATGCAATATATACTTATTATGGCGGTCCTAAAAAGAAGCCAAGTATATCAATTGGTGGTAAAATATATTAAAATAAATTATGTTTGATAAATTTAGAAAGTCGTTATCAAAATTAATAACCTCAGGTTTAAATTCAATGTCCCTTCCAAAGGAATTTCTTAAATACGGCAATCGTGGCATGAGAAGTGATTGGACAGATGTCGTAATGTCTGATGCCGATCTTTACACAGGTTATGGTTATGCTGCCATAAGAAATAGGGCAAACAAAGTTGCGAGAATAGCAACAAAAGAAATAACAACAGAATCTTCAAAGAAAAATTTTGAACATCCTTATATTGAAACAATTTCAAAATCTCCAACATTCAGTAATTACAATTTTTGGCAATCAATATCAACTTATCTTGATCTTGAAGGTGTTTATTATTTAATGGCAATTCGTGCTGTTAGTCCTGAAAAAGTTGGTCATATTAAAGAATTTAAACTTTTAAATCCTTATAACATCCGCAGGGTTATGGACAAAGATGGAATTAATGTTGGTGGTTACATTGAAACCAAAAATGGGTTTGTTCGTGAAATTCCAAAAGAAATGATTATTCTTATTCAAGAATTAAATCCATTTGATGAAAATAAACCTTATGCAATGACAGATGCAGCAAAAGAAAGTCAATTTACTTTGAAAACTGCAAATGATTATACTCGTCATTCATTGAGAAATAATATTAATGCTCCCGGTATTCTTTCAACTGATGTTGCATTAGAAAAAGAAGATTTTGAGAACTTTGTAAAAAGAGTTAAAAACCATAAAAAAGGTGAACCTATATTTGGTAATGGTGGAGGTGCTATCAAATGGGAAGGTATGCAAACCCAAATTAAAGATGCAGGACTTAAGGAAATTAATGAAATCAATAGGGATTCTTTGTTTGCAGTTTCAGGAGTTTCTAAAACATTGATGGGTATAGAACAATCAGGAACTACTCGTGAAACTTCAAATGTTCAAAAAGATTTAAATACAGAAGACCACATATTGCCAAGAATACAACTTATAATTGATGCTTTTAATCAAGATTACAAAAATTATTATCCTTTAGAATACAAATCTTCTCAAGCAAATATTGTAGTTAATAATCCTTTAGCCACAGATCATGATGCTGATCTTAAAGCCAATGAAGTTAAAACAGGAGAATTTGAACTTTATACAACCTTAATAAATAAAGGTTATGATG
>JBAZGP010000403.1:1240-3665 GCA_041652835.1 Lutibacter sp.
AAACTTGCTGCACAATATGTTAATGGTGAAATTACTTTAGACATGTTAGGAAAACCAAAAAATAAACCTGTTGTTCCTATTGTTTCATCAAAACCAAAAAACAAATTAAAAAAAAAGACTTCTGAAAATGCAGAAGTTGGTGAAGGATTAATTTTGCAACAGCAAGGTGGACTTCAAAATGCAATTGTAAATATAGAAGAACAACTCGTTGTTTATGCAATCAACAAGATAAACCGAAAGACAAAAATAATAAATGCAGTTGAAGATTATGGAACTTTGTTTGATGAAGAAAGTAATTTAATTCCAAATAGTGAAAAAAGTGTTTTAACAAATGAACTTCTTTTAGTCTTAACTTCTTTTTATGGTGTTATTTTAACTTTGCAAGGAAACAATGCAATGAATGACAGGATTGGTGAACTTGCAATGACAGGAACATTTACACTTAATAGTGATGTTAAACGTTATATTAAAAGTATTGCCAAAAAAGTTTCAGAGTCTCACATAGATACAATTTCAAAAGATATTTATGAAACTGCAAGAAAGGCAGCAATAGAAGGATTATCACAAGAACAAATTATTGGTGAACTTAAAGGTCGATATTCAGACATGATTGAAACCCGGGCAAAGGTTGTTGCTCGAACAGAAACCAACAGAGCATTTACAAGAGCACAATTTGAAGCCGATAAACAATTCATTGATCAAAATGATCTTGAAGGGAAAGTATTTAAAAAATGGACAACAAGATCAGGAAACCCATGTGAATTTTGTGAAGCATTAGAAAAGGAAGGTCTTATTCCTTTTAATGATGCTTTCAGGAAATTAGGAAGTAGTGTTTCAATTGGCAAAGGAAAAGACAAACATATTTTAGATATAGGTTTTGAAGATTTGGAAGCAGGAAATGCTCATCCTAACTGCTCATGTACTTACGAACTTATAATAAAAAGTTAATCATTATTGACACTTTCCAAAATCTGCTATAATGGATTTATGCAAGAGACTACTATTAATAAATTAAGGAATAATCCTCATTACAAATTTAATGGTTCTCAAAAGAAAGAAATGAGAAGAATAATCCGGGAACCTGTTATAGAAACTGGTGTTATGAATATCCCTCAAAGATCAGAACAGGAAATTGATATTCATCCAACAGGTATGGTAAAAAGAAGGGGTAGAAAAAAGAAAAACAAAAATGAAACTCAAGAATAAAATTACAGATATTCAATTAAATAAAATAAAGGTTTTAGAAGTTAGTGATAATATTGTTAAATTTTCAAAACCTTTGGTCATAACTGATGACTCTGAACAATTCAATGGTACTCGTTATGACATTCCTTCAATGAAGATAGAATCTTACAGAGGTCATTTAACTGTTAACCATTCTGATGATGTCCAAGATATTGTTGGAAATGTTTTAGGACTTCAAAAAACAAAAAGTAGAGTTACAATCGATGGAATAGATTTTGCAGTTAAAGAAAATGCATTAGCCCAATTTGCGAAAGATATGCTTATTGGTGGAAGAATTACGGATTTCAGCATTGAAACAATTGGTCCTTGGCCTGAAGAAGATGGTGTTTGGAAAGACTCAGAATTGGTTGGACTTTCAATGGTTATTGCAGGGAATAACAAATCTGCAACATTAAATGAAGTTGCTTTAAATTCCATAAACAAAGCAAAAGAAAATGGATTAAATACTGATGTTATAGAGCAAAATTATTTAGGTCTTGACAATTTAAAAAATAACTCTGATAATAGTGATGATATGAAATTTGTAACTATAAAAAACAACAGAGAATTTGCTGTTGAAGTTTCCTTCAAAAATCGTGCAGGTGAAGACTCCAAATTGGTTTTAAATGCAGGACAATCATTTGAAGTTTCTGAAGATCAAAAAGAAGTTATTGAAAAACAAATCTCAGAAGCAGTTGAAGTTAAAGTTGAAGAAAAGAAAGAAGATGTTTCTGAATTAGTTAAAAGTGCAGTTGCCCCATTAACAGAGAAAATTGAGAAACTTGAAAATACAATATTTGATAATTCTGCCAATGAACCGAAATTCAGGAAAGCAGCTTTTGCAGTAAATGGTGGAAAATATTCTGACATGGATTATAAAGAAAGACATGCAAAACAGATTAATCTTGCTTGGGACATGCTTAAGTCTGGCAATGCAGAAGCAGGACTTGAACTTCGAGATATTAATCAATACAACCTTGAACAATTAAAGGAAAAGAAAGTTGTTGATAATCAAGTTACAATTGCAGATTTTGGCAATTTCGTAATTTCTCCGGAACTTTTGACAGACATTGAGGGTGTAAGATCGGATTACTCACCTTTGTTAAACAAAGTTCAATTCAAAGAAACCTTAAGTCTACAAATGGCTTGGCTTAAAAGAAGTGGGGATATTGACATGCAGGAAGTTGAAATGAGCGAGGAT
>JBAZGP010000404.1:0-3660 GCA_041652835.1 Lutibacter sp.
AATTGCTCTAATCGCTGTAATTTCTCTAATTTCTCTAATCTCTCTAATTGCTCTAATTTAAATCTTTTCGTTTTGTAATTTCTACAAAACCACAACCTATCAATTCTATCAGGTATTTCAACACCAATTAATTTACTTAATTCAATCCTTGATTTTTCGCAATTATTTATAACAATTTCATGCGCAAGTCTTTTTAATTTTTCGTTTTCTGCACCAAACAAATAAGAACTTTGATTGTTACCAAACGACCAGCAACATTTTACAAGGCCGGAAAACCAATCATCACCAGTTTTGTATTTGTGAAATTCTTCTCTCGTTATCCAGTGCTTAGGTATTTCACCGCCAGTTAAAACGTGCTTAAATAAATTATAAACGCCCTTATTCAATTCGTTGTAAACTGTTTTATGACCTGATAATGACGCTGTAATGCTCATTGATCCACCACCACCAAACAGATCGTAAAACGTATTAAAATCACCGATAGTATTATAAATCTCATTTAGTAATTTAGTTGACAATTTACGCTTATTACCCATATACGGCATTGCTGGCACGATGCAATTATTTATTTCAGGTTTACCGAATAAGTTTATCGTTTTGTAAATCATTGCTTATTCTCGCAGCACGGGCAAATTAAACTCTGATTTAGTGCGCAATTTTTTACAGAATTATTTCCGCACGAATTATTTCCAACACAGCCGCATTGTACGCATTTTGGGATGTTGTTATTTTTGTCAAATTCTTGTACGAAAACTTTACCATTCATATAAACCCTATCTCTTTCCACTTTATAAAACCAGTTTTCATTTAACGTAGAGGTCTCCCATTTGCCATTAAAGTTGTGTCGGCCTCTATAAGACATCCCAATTTTGCATTGTTCCCACACATCGTACAAACCAGTTTGGGGCGGTAATTTATCAGATATTTTTGTATAATATGTTGTTTTGTCAAGTTGAATAAACTTTATTTTTGTAATTTCTTGAAATTGTTTAATAGTTGATAATCCACTACCGTCAAATACTTGGCTAAGTTTTATATTGTACTTTTCTTTCAAAGATAACAATTTGTCAAGCTCACCTTTAATAACACTTTTAGATATTTTAAAAAATTTACCTGATCTTTTACCAGATTTGTATATAATTTCTATTGTGTTTGGTTTAACTATCTCACCATGAGCCGTTTCAACGTAAGCCTGAATATCAAACCAATCGTTTCCACATGATGGATCAAAACCAAAACATTCGGATGCTTGGCAAGAGTCATCTTCTACTAAGTTAAATTTTACCAAGTCACCTATTTTAAACATACTCATTTCTTCACCGCCAGTTTTCTGATGGATTTAACATTATCTTTGTACATACAAAAAATATTTTTCGATTCAGAATTTGTTTTATACCATAATCTTAAATTGTCAACATTGACATAGTAGACCATAATAGTTCCTAATGCGTCAACCTCAATCCGGTCCCCCTTTCTCAGTCCGGAGAATATTGATTTCGGATTAGGTTTGATAGGAACGCATTTTGGACAACTCACAGCAGATCTATCACACCCAATATTGTGTGTATGTTTTTCACTATGATCGCAGTCCCACTTTTTTTTATCATGACACCCTTTAGTCTTCGGGCAAATCATCATCTGCTTTTTCATTTTTTCCTCACCTCACCACATCGGACACATTCAAAAGTTTTTTTATTTCTCTTTTTAAACCTAATTCCAGAGCATTTGGGGCACTTGAAATATACCGGGCTCGTTTTGCTCATTCTGTCATCCCCTCTTGATTTAAAACAGATCCACAAACTTCACATTTCTCATCATTTGTTGCATGTGAATCATCAATAAAACCACACTCAGGACAATGCCAATAATTTTCTTTCAACTTTTCGATACATCTTGGACATGTAACATTATTTAATTTACTTGTCACGTGTATCCTACGTGCTTCTTTACCACATGTAGTTGTTATATTAAGCGGCGTATATACACCTGTTTTGCTACAATGTATCCACTGTTTTTTTCTCATTCTGTCACCTCCGTTCCTTTCTTATCAACCTTTCACCAATTTCAATTATTTGTTCAAACTTTATTTTCGATTAGTTTTACATCACGATATGTTGATGAAATCAAAGTGCAATCCTGATATTTATCAGAACCTATTATCTGCATTGTTTTGTTATCAATCTGATAAATCCTGAAAAAACCTGCATCTTTTTCTGAGATACCCGGCAAATGTTTAATTTCAGATTCCACAAATCCGGATTGATAACTCAATTTATACGATTCTATCAATCTGTTCTCGTTGATATTCCAATCACTATCAGTCCATGCACAAATTGCAGGCCATCCGCCGTATCGTTCAACTACCGCATGCAACGTCATATTGTTGAAATTAACGCTCTCATACTTGCCGACCTTGCGAATGTATGCCTTGAGCATAGATATTGCCTTTACGGCACTTCCCTGAGCGTCAGAAGAGCAAAACTTAAGGAATTGTGATACCATTGGAAACTGAACTGATGCTGTTGGAACAAACTCTCGAACTATACCCACAACTGAAACATGAAACTCATCATCTGATAAATGTTTCAATAGCGGCCAGTAGTCAGTAGTTTTTTTCTTTTGAACTTCTACCGGGACATTTATCAAATTGCTCAAAAATGTCATTTCGGTTAAATAAAATTGTTTATCCATCAGTCTGGTAGATCCTCCGGCTTAATACTCATAACCCCATTCAACAAATCTTCATGCGTAATCATTTTTTGTTGATAGGGATTTTGTCTTGGTAAATAAACTTTATTTTTATCAATATTTGATTTCAGAGTTCTGAGCATATCAATGTCCATTGACCTGGATTTTTTCTTATGTTTCCATCCGGCTTCAGTTCCCCAAAAATTCACAATGCTTTTTTCGAGTGAAAGTTTTATGTCGAGTCCCGGGTTCAATCGTTGAAGTTCGTCAAGAATCGCCTGTTCAATTAAAATATACTGGTATGTTTCATCTACAATTTTTTTGTATGTATTAAAATCATTTCTCCAAGTTATTTCTTTAATTTTCTTCTTATCTTCATTCTTAATTTTATCTTTAACTGTATTATCATCTTCAATTTCATTTTCATTATCCATATGATCATCATATGTTCTCATATCTTTATCATGTGTTATCATATGAGATTTATTAGGTTTACTACGATTACTTCTTCTTGATTCGCTGTAACTACGTCTTTTTTCAATACTTTCGGATACCCATCTTATTACAAAGCCAGTATCTTTTTTTGATAAAACAAACATTAATTCTTGTTTTTCATCTTGAGATAATCGTTTTGTGAAGAAATTAAGTTGCTCATGTGTAATACATATCTGTCTCATATGTTCACACATGATACGATCATATGCAACTTGAACTTTTTCTGATAGACATTGTGTGTCTCTCAGATAGTCACCGGGATAAAATATAAAGCCGGGGTCATCCATTCAGTACCTCACAAAAGGAGCTTCCCCTTGTGATAACGCTGCCCGTAGAAGATACAAGCACACAAGGAGAAGTTATAGAAAAGCAATTTTTATTCAATTATTGTTATCCGCGTTACTGGATGAGTTAAATATAATTTACGCCCTGCCGGATGCAAGAGAATTAATCAACCCTTTCTTCTTGATAATTGAT
>JBAZGP010000405.1:0-3639 GCA_041652835.1 Lutibacter sp.
CCAGATAACCCAATCTTTCGAGACAAGTTTTGTTGTCCCCCCACCGGTCTGGAAAGGAACGCCTTTGGGTAAGGCATTCCTTTTAATAGCTAGTGCACATACACCTAACGATAGTCCAATGTCCTGACTCGACACGCATTGATAACTTTTTGGTTCCAGATGCGCCTTTAAGGCAGCGGCTCTTCGGGGTGAGCAAAAGATGACAACAAATTTTGCTTTGTTCAGCCCCAGGTATTCCAAAATAATTTCCCTGGCATGTTCGTATAAATACGTCGAAACCATCGAGTTGTGACCGCTACCACGGTGAACGTTGGAATAAGTTTCCAGTGCTGAATACACTCCTCGCTCCAGATATTCAAATGCATCAACTGTTTTATTGTTCAAGTGATTAGTTTTCTCCAACTCTTTTAGCTGAATAACTTCTGGTGCCCCATTGGTTGTATTATTAATTGTGTCCATATTTTATTTTTAGATAATGGTCAGCGGTACGGCCATTAATTTAATTCGAAACCGAAAATCTGTCTTCTGATAAGAAACTTGTTGCAGAATATACAAAATTCATTCATAGAAAACTTTTATAGCGTTACCGCTTGATGAAAGAAATCCCGCTAAAACGGGAAAAAGTTAGGCTCAAAAGTAATGGTTTTGTGTTTTTATGTGAGAAAAGTAAAATCTTTTTATCATGATAAAAGCCTTACTCATATTTAAGTATAGCTCTACAAACGAGCCCCGAATTACAAACCGATGAAAACCTTTTCCAAGCATCCACAAGGGAGTTACTACTACAATTCGGTTAAGTTTAAATTGTACTTTGACCCATTAAAGAACAGAATTTATTCCTGTTTTAAATGGCACAGGTGAGATTTCAAAATGTCTCAAGTGACATTTGCAAATGTCACTTGAGACATTTTTTTTGGCACTTGTTGTATTAAGACCATCAAAGAGCAACCAGGTTAAGAAATTTCACAATTTGCTTCTCGTTCTTACTAATCGTAAATTAAAAATAAGAACCTTTTACACATTCAACCCAAACACAAACCAATAAAAAACATTTTCCAATTTCCATAACCAAATATTCTTCATAGGATTTCGTTCAACCTGGGCTTCATGCTAGATCGTGCCGACCACATGAAGCCCTATTTATTAGTAGCTGGTATTCTTAGTTGTTGAGTGTTTCTCGCTTAACAAAATCTTGGAAATTGTCCACACAAACCACCGATTATATATGAGAATAATAATTTTGGCAATGCCAAAATAAAGTCAAGTCTGGCGTTCCAACCTGCTCGTTTGAAAACTCGATATTCTGCTAGAAAGTTTGGAAATGGTATCATTGTCCACTTTTGTTGGAGGATTTTATTCGTTGTTTTAAATTGTTGAATGACATTTTGCAATGATTTTGCATTATTCCATTCTTTTTTGAATATAACTTTTCTGTTCGCGTCTATAATGAAAACCATATTTGGTAATGCTCCAAGAATTTTGTGAACTGTTCCGTCGATGTCGTCAATTACAATGTTGCTATTTTCAACATTGTTTTCTGCATTAAAGGTGATTAGCAAGTTCGTATTTTTTGGCAATTGTATTATGAGCATTAGGCAGTTTCCCTGGATGAGCTTCTCTTACATATAACAATAGAAAATTAAAATCAGAATTTTCTTTCGCTAATTTATTAATTGCTTTTCTTTGTTCTGCAAACATTCCACAAGTTATACTTCCAGTTTCTAAAATAATTGATTTGTCAGAATAGTCGAAAATATTTTTTATTTTTCCGTCCAACGTTAGGAATGAAAAATTGGAAATATTTTCTCCGCTTTTTACACCGGATGAATGATCAAGGTCATATTCTTTGTTTTAAAAATTTGTGTAATTGTACATATTTTGTTATTTAGTTGTTGTATTTTTCTAATTCTTTAATATTTGGCACAGGTTGAAAAGGCAAAGCTATGAATTTCTTCATTGTGGTGAACCAATTTGAAAAATTACGTTTTTTGTATGGTGAATTATTGACATAACTATTTACTATTGTTTCAAAGTCGTCAGGTTCTTTGCCTGATAGCTCTTTTACAATATTGGTTGTTCCGCCAACATCAAATTTATTTAACTTGTATTCTTTCATATAATGTCGTACTTGTGAAATAGAAAAAGCATCTAATCCAAAATCTTTTGCAAACATAAAACCTGCTTTCAAAAACATCCACTCCGGAATATTCATATATCTTACTTTGTGTCCAATTACTTTTGAAAATATTTCTGCCATTTCTTTAGCTGATAGAGATTTTGGCCCTGTAAGTCGAAGTCTTTTGCCAAAATACGGCGTTGGATTTTTGAGTAAAGAAGCTATTACTAATCCTAAATCTTCGTTTGAAATTGCTGGATTTTTCCCTTTGCCGAACGGTAAAGGCATTAATCCTAATTGGATTGCAAATTCAGTAACGAAGAAAGTATTATCGGCAAAGAAAACGGGTGTTATGTTAATTACGTTTAATCCCGATTGTTCAAATAAATTGTATGCTTCTCTTGTTTCTTTGGTGTGTATGCTTTGGGGGTTGTCAAATTCCGCCAACCATTGCCCCATATTTACAATTGCTTGGGTGTTGTTTTCTTTTGCCGCTTTAATAAATATTTTTGTATTTTCCAATAAATGCGGCATAAATGGATGACAATAATAAACTCGTTTTGTATCCTTTAACGCCGTAGATAATTGAGCGTAATTAGTCAAATCTCCTATGAAAATTTCCGCTCCTGATTTTTCTAATTCTAAGGCTCTGGCATTTCTCGAACGTACAAATATTTTGACGGGATAACCGTCTTTTAATAATTGAGTTGTGACTTGAAAACCTGTTTTTCCTGTAGCTGATGTAATTAATATTTTCTCTTTCATTTTTAAATATATTTATTAAGTAGTGGTTAAAAATGTCTTCGAATAATTTGAAACTTTATAAAAAAGGAATAAAGCTAACAAAACTGTGAGCCCAAAAACCAAATAGATGCAAGAAGGTAAATAGTCCATTACATTAAATATTTATGATGCAAAGGAACACATAGGAAAGCGAAAAGCACTTGCCAAATGGCAAGAAATGAAAGGAGTAATTATTTTTTAGAAAATTCTTTTCTAATTCTACTCAATGAAGTGTCTGTCATACCAAGATAGGAAGCAATATGTTTGAGTTGTGCATATTGAAAAATTTCTTTATTAGAGTTGACTAAATTTGCGTAACGTTCTTCGGCACTTTTGTTTATCAATTCTAAAGTACGATGTTTATATGCCGAGAATTCTTTTACTAACATTAATCGTCCAAATTCTCTAAATTCAGGTATAGAATGAAAAAGTATATTTAGTTTTTCAAAAGTAATGGAATAACCCTTACAATCAGTAACTGCTTGTATGTTTTCGGTTGAAATTGTCCGTGTAAAAAAAGATGATGCTTCAAAAACCACTCTGTTTTTAGGATAAAAATAGGTTGTCACTTCGTTTCCGTCAGTGTCAAAAGTAAATGCTCTCATAAAACCATCAGCCAAGAATAAATAGTCGTTGTTTTCTTGTCCTTCTATAAGGAAGTAGTCGCTTTTGGTAAAGTTTTTTTCCTCAAAATGTTCAGCAATATCAGTAAGTGTCTGCCTTGATGCAGGCAAGTTGTT
>JBAZGP010000406.1:0-3634 GCA_041652835.1 Lutibacter sp.
ATATTAAAATGCAATTCGCTTTTATGGCTATGGGTAGCATTTTCTTTAATAGTCTGAATTCGGTCTTTTACAATTTGCTGGCTTCTTTTTAAATTTTCGAGCGTGTTGTAAAAAGTGTCCAGCAAACTCGGATTCAATTCTTTTAAAACAGGAACAACTTTATGCCGAATTTTATTTCTTGTATATTTAATGGAAGAATTCGTACGGTCTTCACGCCAAAGTATCTTTTTTTTAGAGGCATATACTAAAATTTTCTCACGTGTAAAAATCATAAACGGACGTACAATATTTCCCTGAATTTCAGGAATTCCGGTCAAACCATCTAAACCTGTTCCACGTGTTAGATTTATCAGAAATGTTTCTAAAACATCATCTTTTTGATGTGCGGTTATAATATAATCAAAATTATTTTCTGTGGCTATTTTTTTAAACCAGTCGTAACGCAAGTCACGTGCCGCCATTTGTGTTGAAATTCCTTTTTCTTTGGCATATTCCTCAGTTTCAAACTTAACCGTAAAAGTTGGTATTTGTAATTCTATCCCTAAACCTTTCACAAATTCTTCGTCTTCATTACTTTCTTTGCCTCGCAATGAAAAATTACAGTGCGCCAAAGAAATTGTAAATTTTAATTTATGAAGTAAATGTGTTAAAACCACACTGTCAATGCCTCCAGAAATGGCAATAAGGAGGTTTTTATCATTTAAAAATGAAAATTTGCTATTGATATGTTCTTTAAGTTCCGATTTCATCTGTTCGAATTTATTGTTTTTTAAAGGTCAGATGGAATTCGCCATTGAACATATCGGTTGGTATCAGCCTAATTGTTATGGCTCATTTCATAAGGTGTAAATATAATTATTTAACATTAAACCAGTTCATTTAATAACACCTGTTTCATTGCTTTTGCTTTCAATAAACATTCTTCGTATTCTTTTTCGGGAATGGATTGTGCCGTAATCGCACCACCAACCGAATAAGATACGTATTTTTTGGTGGCATTATACAAAATACTTCGTATAATAACATTAAAATCAAAATCGCCATTAGGTGTAAAATAACCGACGGCACCCGAATATAAACCGCGTTTTGTTTCTTCCAAAGCTTCAATAATTTTCATAGCCGAAATTTTTGGAGCACCTGTCATACTTCCCATAGGAAAAGTCTTTTTTAAAATATCAACCGGGTGAATGTCATTTTTTACCATACAAGAAACCGTAGAAATAAGTTGATGTACTTGTTCAAAAGTATAAATTTTACAAAGTTCATCCACTTTAACCGAACCTTTTATGGCGAATCGGGAAAAATCGTTGCGCACCAAATCTACAATCATGATATTTTCAGCGCGTTCTTTCGGATTTTGTTCCAATGCAGCAATCAAATTTCTGTCTTCTATTTCGGTGGAAGCTCTTTTTTCTGTACCTTTTATAGGTTGAGAAATAAGGTGCTCGCCCTCTTTTTTTAAATAACGTTCTGGTGATGCAGAAAGTAAATAGTTATTGTTCAGTTTTAAAAATGTGGCAAAAGGTGCTTTGGAAATTTCATTTAAGTTCAGATAAACTTCCACGGGATTAATTATTGAATTTTCACTGTAAAACTCCTGACAAAAATTGACTTCATAAATATTTCCTCTTTGGATATGATTTAGAATGGTGTTTAATTTTTTGTAATAATCATCTTTATGAATTCTGAGTTTTATTTGTATTTGGTTCTTCGTTCTTGGTTGCTGCCTTTCGGTGGAGCCTGTCTTGAGCGGAGCCGAAAGACTCAGGATGACAGTTGAAGTAATTTCATGATAATCGGCTTCAATTTTATTTTCAAATGCTGAAATGTATTTTACTTCGACCGTATTTCCTTTGATAAAAAATATTTTTTTAGGCTGAAAAAAGAAGAGGTCGGGAAAAAGCAATCCGTCAAAATTAGAAGAAGTAAGTGCTTCTGTGTCATTTTTTAAATCGTAACCGAGATATCCAAAAATATAGTCGTTTACTTCCGATTGGTATTTTTTTAGCTTTTTGAATGCGTTTTTATAGGAAGTTTCAATTTTAGAAACAGCATCAACAGCCAAAATAGCCTCGAAATTTGAATATTTTTGGTCGTAATTATTACTGTCCAGCCATACCGCAATTTCAAACTGTTGTGCCCACTGTAAAAGTTGCTTTTTAAATTCGGCGATGTCTTTTACCTGAAATTTATGATTTGTTCGTTGCACTATTTTACAGTTGAGAGTTAAAAGGTTTAAAAGTTAAATAGTTGCAGTATTATATTCATATTTACAATAATAATTCCCCCTTTTTCGGCCTGTGCTGAGCGGAGTCGAAGCAGGAGTTAGGGGTTTAACTATGAATTGCCCTGTCATTCACTGCCAAACAAGCTTCTTTAAAAGCTTCAGTATACGTAGGATGCGCGTGAGAAGAACGTGCAATATCTTCTGAAGACGCCCTAAATTCCATGGCAATTACTGCTTCGGCAATCATATCGGCTGCTCTTGCGCCAATCATTTGAACGCCTAAAATCTCATCTGTTTCAGCATTAGCGAGCACTTTTATCATTCCATCGGTATCCATACTTGCTCGTGCTCTTCCCAAAGCACGCATGGCAAAAGTTCCTGATTTGTAATTAACTCCGGCCTCTTTTAATTGCTCTTCGGTTTTACCAACAGCCGCAACTTCAGGCCAAGTATACACAACACCCGGAATTAAATTGTAATCGATATGCGGTTTTTGTCCGGCAATTAATTCGGCAACCAAGGTTCCTTCTTCTCCAGCTTTATGAGCCAGCATTACGCCTTTTACCACATCACCAATGGCGTAAATATTTGCCACATTGGTTTGTAATTGATTGTTGGTTTCAATTTGACCTTTCTCGTTAACTTTTATGCCAACGGTTTCCAATCCCAATCCTTCCGTATAAGGTTTTCTTCCAACAGAAATTAAAGTATAATCTCCTTTAAACTCCACCGGATTTCCTTTTTTATCTTCGGCAATTACCACCACTTCTTTTCCTTTATTTACTGCGGAAGTTACTTTGTGACCTGTATAAAATTTAAGTCCTTGTTTTTTAAGCGATTTTTGCAATTCTTTGGAAAGCATCAAGTCCATTCCCGGAATAATGTTTGGCATATATTCAATTACGGAAACTTCGGAACCCAATCTGCAATAAACAGAACCCAATTCCAAGCCTATAACGCCACCGCCAATAATGATTAAATGTTTAGGGACTTCTTTTAAAATCAATGCTTCTGTTGAAGTAATTATTCGTTTTTTATCAATTTTGATAAAAGGTAAAGAGGAAGGTTTTGAGCCTGTGGCAATAATTATTTTTGAAGCTTCAATTTTTTCTGAAGTTCCGTCAGCTTTGGCAATAGTAATATGAGTGGCATCGGCAAAACTACCAATACCTTGAAATACAGTAACTTTATTTTTATCCATTAAAAAATTAATGCCTCCGGTAGTTAAATCTACAACTTCTTTTTTGCGGGCAATCATTTTTTTAAAATCTAATTTTAAATTGGAAACTTCAATTCCGTGCGCAGCAAAATGCTTAGTGGCCTCATAATAATGGTGTGAAGAATCCAACAATGCTTTTGAAGGAATACATCCAATATTTAAACAAGTGCCGCCTAAAGTGCTATATT
>JBAZGP010000407.1:0-3628 GCA_041652835.1 Lutibacter sp.
AATTTATAAATATAAACACAATATTCAATTAGCTGTTTTGTGTTTTGATTTTAGAATTGAATTTGGTATAAAACCTAAAAAAAATAATGGAAACTAAAGTATTTATACTATTTCAGGGAGAAATTTTCGAGGGAAGGCTGAAAAATCAGACTGTTTTTACCTCGACCCATTTCTTAGGAATTTCTTTAAATGAAATAGAACAAATGTGGACGGGAAACGAAGCTAGAGAATTATTAACCTTAAATAAAAAGGAATATGGAGCATTGCAGTAACGAGGGGCGTATTTCCTCAATTGAAACTAAACTAAATAACATTGACAAAACAGTAAATGGAAATGGTCAAAAAGGAGTTAGGGATATGGTTACTGAGTTATGTATAAATTATAAGTCATTAGATATAAATGTACAGGGAATTGCAAGGTCGGTATCGGCACTGGTGAAATTTCAGACGGAAACAGAAACAAAAGAAGATGTTATCAATTATTTAGAGAAAAAAGCAGATAGGCACCGCAAACAAAATCAGTGGCTAATAGGTATTACAATCACTTTAGTTTTAGGTATTTTGGGAATAATTGCAAAAAATCAAATATTTTAAAAAATGATTGAACTATTAAGTAAAATAATTGAACGCAAAATAACCGAAAGTGAATTAACCCAAATTTCAGAGGCATTAATTTTGACCTTTAAAAAATATGATATTTCTACAAAATTACGTCAATCTCATTTTATTGGGCAAACAATCCACGAAAGCGGGCAATATTTTTATAAGCGTGAAAACCTTAATTATTCAGCAAAAGGGCTTTATAATGTGTTTAGGAAATATTTTCCAACTCTCGAAGAGGCTAAAAAATACGAACGTAAACCGGAAGTGATTGCTAATATTGTTTACGCTAATAGGATGGGTAATAATTTTGATGGTGATGGGTGGAAATTTAGAGGTGCTGGGGCGATACAAATAACCGGGCGGGATAACTTCACCTTACTTTCGAAAGACCTTCAACAAGACTTTATTTCAAACCCTGACTTAGTTGCGGAATATCCTTATTATATTTTATCCGCAGGTTGGTTTTGGAATCTAAGAAGATTAAACCATTATGCTGATAATAACGATTACAGGTTAATAACAAAAAGAATAAACGGGGGTTTTCATGGACTTGAAGACCGGGTAAAATGGACTGAAAAAACAAAATTGATATTATGAAATTTATAGCATTATCTGTATTAAGATTATTACTAACTGATAAGGACTTTTATTTATTGGTTTATCATTCTGCCAAACTTCTTATAAAAAAACGTAAGGCAAAGAGAGACGGCATAATTGATGAAATTGAAGCCAAAGAAATAGAAATAGAAAAAAAAGACGTACTCGAATCATTTCAAAACACTTTAAATATAATAAAATGGAAAAATTAACATTAATCTTAGGAATTTTAGCTGTTACCGGAACGGTGATAGGAATTGTCAGGGCTTTTATAAAAGAAGCCAAAGAGGCTATTGATGCAAATGTAAAATTAGCGAAATATGCTAAAGAAGCATTTAAAGACGGATTGACCCCGGCAGAAAAAAAAGAATTATTAAGGCTTCTTGAAATTTCAGCAAATGAAACACTTGAGGCTTATGATGAAGGTTTAAAATTATGGAATGTAATTAAAAAGCAATTTTTTAATAAAAAGAAGTAGTTTTTTTCATAGGTTTAGTTTTACCCTCTCTGGTGGTTCGGAGAGGGTTTTTTATTTATAATCAATACTTTACATAAATAATTGTTAAGAATTTAACATTTAATATAGATATTTAACAATTATAATAATAATTTAACATCGTGTTATCATTTATTAATAATAGTATAATATTTATAAAAATTTTTATTTCAATTTTACATTAATTAATTTTGAACAATACCGGTTCAAAGTGCATACCGGAGTAAATAGACTATTTATTTAAAAACAAAATGCGACAGACATTTTTAAAATCGGTGATAAAAAAGAGGGGGCAACGCTGTACACTTGCGACCCCCGACCTACATGAATTCAATTAGACTAAAATCAAGTCACCGCCTTTGGGATTAAGGACGTTTTAATGTGCCTGAAATCTTTACAAAGATAATAAAAAGTTTAATAGTCAAACTATCTTTTAAAGATTTAACTCTAAATATTAATATGTAGGGATAAAAAGTGTTATGTAAATTATTAATTTTATATTTTTAAACATTTTGTAAATTCAATTTAATTATATAACTTTACAGAAAAATTTGAGGCATTATGACAATCGAGCAAACAAAAAATGAATTTCAAAAACTTTTTGGAAACCACAAACAAGTGGGCACATATTGTTGCGTATAACGGTTCGTGTATGGGTAGTGTGGCTTTGCACATACTTTCGATTAACAGATAAATTTATTTAGCCACATTACTTATACACTTTGTTAGCAACAGTTCGATGGAACTATGACCTTAAAAAAAAACGATAATATTGATAATATGGTTCCTATACAAAAAATAATAAATCATTATAAACACTCGATTAGTTTATCTGAATTTAGAACTTGGCTACTTGGGGGGTTACATATTAGGCTAAAGAAATTACCTAAAAATCCACGCACTGAAAAAAGCAGAAAACGAAAAGAATATCTTTTAAAAATCGCTTCATATTTTGGAATTACAGAAAATAATCCATTTTCAGGTAAATTTTATTTTGAAACTTTAAATTAAAACTATGTACAAAAAAGAAAACAGGACCTTACCGATTAATTCAATCGAACCGGAAAAATATAAAAAGCTCGAAATTATAAAGAAAAAAAACGGGCTAAAATCAATAAACGAGGTTGTCAGGATTGCCATTGACAGGTTAATTTTTCAAACCTTTGGTACGAATACATGAAAACAAGCAGAATTATATTACTATTCGCACTAACTGAATGAAATTATTTTCTAACTACTTAATAATCAAAGCAATTAATTTCAATAAATATTTGTAATTATATAACTTTTAACTATCTTTCACGTATAATTAATCAAACAAAAACCTTAAAGAAATGAAAACAAATTACAAAATCAAAAAAGCACACAGCGGCACAACAGAAAAAGAAATTGCAAAAGCAAAAAAACTGTTTAGAATTGGTATTATAAGCGGAAAATTTTACAATGTTGAAAATGTTGGTATTGAATTTTCTGATATTAATAATGTTATTAAGGCTAATTATATTGACCTTGATAATTGGAAAGAAATTGGAACAGAAATTATTTAACCCTGTTTTTTTAAGGTTTACAGGGCAGCCCTGGAAGGTTCTCCGCCGGAAGGGGCTTTTAAAAATCTTAATAACTTAAAAATATAAAACAATGAACTATTCAGGAAACATAGCAGCCGATCTTCTTTACGAAGCCGACCAAAGCCAAACAAACTTACCCGAAAAAACTGTTTATTATTGCGAGAGTTGCGAAAAGTATTACGACAAAGACGGTAACGAGGAACTACTAACCGACGATTACGATTACAACATCGTAAAAAGGTATTGTGAGGATTGCGCCTTTGAGACTAAACAGGAAAGACCTGAGTATTACAAAGAGTTAGTACAAGAGGGGATAATACGTGAGAGGGGCTTATTTGAAGTCCTCGGTGAATGTTTGAGAAAA
>JBAZGP010000408.1:0-3627 GCA_041652835.1 Lutibacter sp.
CGCATTAATGGAGCTAACTAACGATTCATATCTAGTAGGAGACACTTGGTACACACCATACCAATCAGAAACTATAAATCCTGAAAACCCAAGCTCTTTTTTTAATACATTCGTCAAAAGATATTGGTTGCTGGTATTCATTTTTCCGTTCCATGTAGCTGTACCAACCATAACCACCTGCACTCCATTTTCTACTGCTTCTTGAAAAGGGACTAAATGTATTTGGCGTAATGTTTTTTCATCCAAAGAAATATTCCCTTCTTCAACCTTAAAACTTTTGTTACGAGATGTTCCATACTCCATAGACCCCCCGCCAATAAAGTGTTTAGCGGTAGCTAATACATTAAAATAACCATTTGAAAATTCTTGAAGCCCCTGTAAATATGCAATTCCTAGTTTTGCGACATTTTCAGTGTCTGACCCAAACGTTTCATAAGTTTTTCCCCAACGAATATCTTGAGCAACATCAAGATTGGGAGAAAAACTCCAATAAATTCTAGTAGCAACCATTTCTTTTGCCGTTGCCGATGCTACACGTTTTACTAAATCAGCATCGTGGCTTGCACCCAATCCAATGGCGTGAGGAAAAACAGTAGCCCCCAATACATTGGCGTGGCCATGGATAGCATCAATTCCATACAACAATGGTATTTTCAAACATGTACCTTTAGCTGCTGTCTGAAAATTGTTTACCATATTAAGCCACGCTAACGGAGTTTCTTGTTCCGGCCCCGCTCCTCCACCACTTAATAGTGCACCTAAATTATATTTAGTAATTTCATTTAGATCATTAATACTATTTTTTTCAATCAATACCATCTGTCCAATTTTTTCCCATTCTGTCATTCTACCCATTAAATCATTTACTCTTTCTTTAATAGATAAATTTTGATTCAAATATAACGCGCCTTCTTGCCTGCACCTTTCAGATAAAGTATCATCTGCAGGTATTGTATTTTTACTCCAAAATATAAGAAAAAATATCCCCAAAATTAAAATAAAAACAATTGCGCAATAAACCCAAAAAACTGCTTTTTTATGTTTTTTAATATTGAAGAAAATATTATGCATTATATTTTAGATTAATGTTTTATCTTAACAAAAAACCGCTTCAATTAAAAGGCGGTTTTTTGGTTCAGTGCAGTGGGTTCTCATATATAATACTTTTAACCACACTTGCATCTAATAATGGCTATGCTATTTATCTCTGGTCTTTATTTCCCTATTTCTATGGCGTAGGAATTACCGGAGTTGTGGTAGTCGTTGGGGTTGTAACATTTATGTTTGTAGTGTCAGTTGGATTTTGATTATTATTAATCATCGGCAATCCATATACAAAGAACAATACAGCTGCCACAATAATTACAGTTACTAAAATGAGGACTGCCACTAAATTTGACCCTGAGTCCTCTGCACTGCCTGGTGTATTAATTACTGTTGTCATTTTTTTATATATAAATATTTATGTTATTTTATTTCTATATTATCTACACTTCCTAAAACTCTAACTTTCGACCTTTATTATTATAATATTAAGCCGTTTTGTGTCGCAATTTATTACATCTTATTAAATACAAAAAGCCGTCTTTGAAACGGCTTCTGAAAAATGCGCGGGCAAGGGGATTTGAACCCCTGATCTCCTCCGTGACAGGGAGGCGTGTTAACCAGGCTACACCATGCCCGCCTGCGGTTCGCCGTAGCAAACCTTTGGCGAGGCAAGGCCCGCAGGTTCGCGTAGGCGACAGGCGATAACTTCTTTCTTTTTTGGTGTCGAGGGTGGGAGTCGGACCCACGACCTTGGCGTTATGAGTGCCACGCTCTTACCAACTGAGCTACCCCGACTTGCTGCGAAACATGTTGCGCTGCCCCGAATTGCACGGGGGCCTGCAGCTTATGAGACTGCCGAGGTACTACTCCTCCACAGCGCGATGTATTTATTACATTACCACAAAAAATTTTATAAATCAACAAACAAAACCGCCCCTTGCTTTTAGCTCAGAACGGTTTTAATTATTACTTCTAACTTTTTAAGTCTCTCCTTTACAATGGAGCCGACCAGGTGAAAAGCTAGTATATGTTGTTGGAACCCCGCCAATTTTTTTACAGGCCTCAGAAAAGTAATAAGAATCACCACAATAAGCAGAATCTGTTCTATAATAAACATCCCAATACTTAGATCCACCTGCTTTCGCCATATCCTTGTAACTCTCTAAATATTTTGAACAGGCAGAAATTGCTTTCTCGTCAGCATCCTTCTGCCGTTTTTCAGCTTCTTCCACGTTTTTTTCATATTCCGCTACCTCCTCTGCGGTCGGTCTGCATTCTGAACCAGTAAGTGTTTTTATTGTATCCACTTTTTTGATGCCGGAATTATATACATATTTTGTACTATGAGTGAGAGTACAATAAGGCTTATAGCTGTTGGAACTAGTAACGCATTTTGTAATTGTTTCGCCGTCGCAACCGATTGCATAAACTATACCATTTGTTGTATTGCATGTGGCTTTGCAGACCTCGTCTTCTTCAGAATCTCCAGAGTCGCCGGAGCCAGAACCACTATCTCCCGAATCAGAATCTCCGTCATCTCCGCTATCACCATTGTCGCCGGAGTCAGAATTATCATCGGAGGAAGGCGTTGAATAAACAGGTTTTTTTCCGGTTGCAATTGTAACCGAATCTGCTCCGCTTCCTAATTCTCCAGCGCAAGAAATTGTGAAAATTCTGCTGGAAGAATATGGCACTGACACGGTTTCTGTTCCAGAAGCAGTTTTTGCGCCAGACCATGCGCCAGAAGCCGTGCAAGAGCTAGCTCCACTTGAGCTCCAACTCAAATTTATGCGCTGACCTGTTGACGAATAAAAATTATCATAATCATCACGTGTTAATGAAGCCCGTATAGTGGCGCTTACTGGCGAGCTTTGAGAACTTGCATACACAATAACACTGTCTTCAACTGTTTGTCCGCTTGAATTTTTACACAAAATTGAATATCCCATTTTTGAGCCTGGCGCATAATTATAAACCGCTGTTACGGGTTTTACACCGTTAAAATTTACTGTTTCATAACCTGAATTTGTTGAGTAGTCTGGGTTGCATCCAATACAATAAGTTGTTTTGTAAAATTGACAAGAACTCGCGTTTGCAGCAAACCATTCCAAAGAAACCGAGCTATTATTTGGAACAGTCACAGGCCCGTCAATGCCATTGGCTCTAATATCAGCAACAAAACCTGCTGTTGGGTTTATTGTAATACTATCTGAAACTGTTCCACCTTCTCCAGTGCAGGTAATATTATATGTTTGCGAAGATGTTATATTGGAAAAAAATTGAGTCCCAACTCCTGTTGCAGAAATAGTTTTTGTTCCAGACCAAGACCCGGATCCAACACAAGAAGTAACATTTGTGGTTATCCACCTAAGCGAAAACGAAGAATTGCTTGAAATGCTTAAACTAGAAACATCAAGCCAGTCGCTCCCACTGGGTAACGCCTTTATAGAAACAGTTGGTGGCATGGCACAATACTGGCTTTCTTCTGGCTTGTCTTCGTCTGTTCCGCAATCATTCAAATCTGTGCATGTTCTGGTTTGCGCGCTGTTTGAACACTCGCTCCAATCAGTACATGACCAC
>JBAZGP010000409.1:0-3619 GCA_041652835.1 Lutibacter sp.
GCAAATGTAAACAGTGAATTTAATAATAATGGTGATTGCTTATACGCCGGTGATTGCTTCAGTAATTCATCAGACAATACCTTATCTTTACAACTCAACAATATTTCACGTTCATTTTTCCTTTCAGTTAAAATTGTATCCATAAATCTTCCTCCTTCTTGATTAAAACGTACTGTTGCAATTCATTGTTAATAATCTGACGAACCCTCTGAATTGTTTTTTTTGACTTTGTTTTAAACAGCAATATTCCTTCACCGTAATTGTTTAGCCATAATCCGTATCCGTGCCGTCCGCGCCCTCCTGTAATCTCAGGCATTTGATATTTTTTCTCTACATACTCACGCATCAATTTTAAACAATCATACAACAGCCGCATTCTATAATAATTATTGTGCTGGTGTATCTTGATGGTGTTGACGTCAACCCTCCAATTTTTAACACCTTTTACCATCACGGGAAATATTCTTAAATCCATAATTACTCCTTATTACCAGATTTGATATTATTAAGTAAATGCCGGGTATATCCTGCAAAACTATATACCTCATCTGGCATTATTGTTTTATCCTTCATAAATTTATAACTCATTATTAAATCCTCATACAACAAATGCATACGATGATAATCCATATGCTGATATATCTTGTTACCATTTATATCAACTCTCCACCATTTTTTACCTGATACCATTACAGAGCGCATTCTAATATTCAAATCAGTATCAATATTAGTTTCCATTTCATTAACCATATTACTTCTCCTCCTTATTACCAGATTTAATTTTATCTCTAATTAACTTGCGCAAATAACCTATTATGGTATATCCCTCATCCGTAATTTCATCAAACAAATCAATAATATCCTTGTCAGTTGTTAAATTAAAATCCAAATACACAATATTTTTTTTGTTAGTTCTGTTTCTCATTTGTACATCTCCCCGCGACATTGCGCGTGTTAGGTTTGTTGTTATTATGATTACACCGGTGCATTTATTTCCTCCTATTATTTGCACATTGAATTTTATAGTTGATTTCTTTTTCAGTCCATCCCTCTAATCTAGCCTTGCGTGTTACATCTGCTAATGTCTGATTGTCATGACAACCTATACAACAGCAGATTGCAACAAAAAGCCATTTATTACTATTACCATTTCCATTTTTATTTGGAAATACTGCATTCATATATTGAGTTACTTTTATTCTATTTCTGGCAGATTTTGGCTTGGCAGATTTTGGCTTGGTTGTTTTTATTGGAATGATAATAGGTTTGGCAGTATTGATTTTTATTGCATTATCCCTTACCATTTTTCTAAATCCAGAATGATAAAAATCAAATAATTTACCATCACAATGACAGGAATAATAATCAGGTGTTATTACAGGCTCATGAAATCCACGCGCATCAAATGTGTGATTGTCGGTATATGGGAATAACTGGTATAGTGTCTGTTTAACTGCTTGTGTATCAAACTCATCAAATGCCAATGGCTCTTTAACTGGTAATATCACTCTGAATCTGTGATTGTCTGGTGAATGGGAATAACTGGTATACAATACGTGTTGTATACCTTTAAGTTTATTTTCAACGTATTTAATATCAACGGTATTTTCAACATCTAAAAATATTGCTTCATATGTTTTAAAATTGTCTTTAATGGGATATGCATCATTGTCTATCAACGCATAAGGTAATAACAATCCTGATGCATCTTTAGTAGACTGAACAGGATTTTTCACCAATTCAATCAAATCATTGAAATCTGCTGTTATGGGTGAAAAGTTATTTCGTTCTATTTTATTCTTACATTTTACTATTATCATGGTAATTTCTCCGTTTGAAATCTGTTATATGACGGTTATGACGGTTTTACCCCTATTTTTAAGAACTTTTCTATAGGAGCGTGAAAAAAAAAGAGGTTTATAAAATGGGGGGTAAACCGTCATAACCGTCATATGTCACCGTAATTTGATGTTTAAAAATGAAACACCGTTCATTGTTTTCATTTTACTGTATCCCTTTTCTACAATATTTTTCCCAAATTTATTTTGAGATAGAATAAATTTTTCACCCTGACTGAAACACCATAATTTGTATCTTTCATATAAGTCTTTAGATAAGACTGATACACCAATAACGTTGTCTGTTTCATCATCTAAAAAGCGCTGAACCGTATCCATTTCACTTCTATATTCCTTTACTTTCCGGGTTATTATATCAGGCTCTTTTAATTTTTCAATTCTATATTTTTGCCATCCTTCAATTAACCAGTTAAGTATTCCAGCTTTTTCGTTATCAAATATCTTAAAAAATATTGATTTATCAATTACTTTATGAGCTGGTACAATGTTTTCGAATGGTACAATGTTAATTCTGCGCCATATACCTAAATCTGTCCCGTGTATGATTGGCTGGTGATTTCCTACCATTATTATTTTGTGGGATGGTTGAAACTCAATAGGTGATTGATACAGTTCCCTGGCTACCAATGTATCGCCACCAGTTAAGGATTTTACTTCTGATTCATTCAACTTCTGATTATCCTGAAGCTCCTCGGAAAAAGCAATTCTTTTACCTTTCAACATTGCCTTATCTGGTGTAGCATTTCCAGATGATTGATTGTTAGAAATTAGAAACACCTGATTTTTAATGATGAATGCATAATCATTCCAGTATTGTTTGATTGATTCTCGCAATACAGTTTTACCGTTTTCGCCTACACCATACCAAAAAAACAATTTTTGAATGTCTGTTAATCCGGATAGGCAATATCCAAGCAGTTTCTGTATGTACAATTTTAATGCTTCATCTGTAAATGTATCATCAATAAATCTTAACCAGTTTGGACAATCAGCAGATGTGTTATAATTGAAATCAAATACTTTGGTTATGAAATCAGATTTATTATAATCTCTAAATGTATTGTCATATAAATTATAAATGCCGTTATCAACCGGAACTAAGTACGGATTGTTATCAAATATTGTATCGTGTGCGGATTTCATTCCCTTCATAAAATCTACTGCACATCTTACACCCCGGAATGATGTAGCATATTTGTAGTTATAAATGATATTGGCACGCCCATAATCCTGCATTTTACCGTTTTCATCAATTTCAGGTTGAGGTAATTTAGATAATGATTGTTTGAAATAATTCTTAAGGCATATTCTGGATTCGTTGATTACATTTTCAAACGGCATCATTACCCAGATTTTATCTACCCATTTATAAAATTGCTTACGCTCAATGTTCCATATCAAATTATCATCGTAATAGTCAGATAATATCTCTGCATTGGTTGAGTCGTTATGGATGTCTGTTTCAATTGGAATTGATGTTGCTGATGTTGCGGATGTCTCAATTTCGATTCGTAACGTGTTCATTTTATATCTCCTGTATTTTTTAAAGACTCATATACTCATACATATATTTATATAAATTCTAAATTATTTTGGGCAATTTTTGAAAGAAATATTAAAAAGTTATTTAATCTGAAATAAAAAAATGGGCTGTCATTATGAGATGGCAGCCCTTAGTCATTAAACCACAGGAAATATCAATATTATTTATATGTTGTAAAAACCTATCATTTAAAAGCCAGATTGAATTGATTTTTAAA
>JBAZGP010000410.1:0-3611 GCA_041652835.1 Lutibacter sp.
ATATCTGATGTAGTAAAACAAAGCATCAGTAGCCTAAAGTGTTCTATTTGCGGCAAAACAATAGAGGCTAATGATAATTGCGTATCGTTTGTAAATAGTGATGAATGGCAACATTTGAATTGTTATAATAATGATATTAGAAAAATATAAATTTATGAAAAACATAATCGATAAAATTTTAATAATTTTTATTTGTAACACATTTGCCGTTACTTTATATACTGGATGTCCTTATACATGGACTTTATTTGGCAAAACAGTAGTAAATGATAGTTATTACACCGGAAAATAAATCTGTTTTATGATTTTTAAAGCTCAAATAACAAATATTGAATTTTTTGCATCAGGTTTACAATCTTGTTCCGATAACGATTTTAAAAAGTTGTTAAAAATGAAAGAAGGCGATTATATCGAAGTAGAAACATGGAAAGAAAGAAATATAAATTTTCATAAAAAATATTTTGCTTTGATGAATTGCACTATTAACCACCTACCGGAAAGTTTTGATGTTGAATTTAAAAGCCTTGACAATTTGCGTAAATATGTAACTATTTGCACCGGGAGATTTGATTTATTGCCTTCTTTGAAAGGTCAGCCAATCCCTGTTGCTCACTCTATTTCATTTAAAAATATGGATGAGGCTGAATTTAGCGACTTATATAGTGATTCTTTAAATGTTATTTTGAAACATTTTTTAAAGGATATTTCAAAAGAAGATTTTGAAAACGATATTTTAAACTTTTTATAACCTTTAAATAAAAAAATTATGGAATTAAAAAATCATTTAGGTATATTATTTTTTGTAGTTTTAATATTTTTTTTATAATTTACAATGAACGAACCTTTAATAAACTTACATCCTAAAACTGACTTTGAAAAGTTGCTATTCGCAAATAGTTACATCAAAGAATTGAAAAAGGAAAATTCTGATTTAAAATTCGAGATAGGGGTTTTAAACTCCGAACTCGATGAACTACATCACGAACTTAATAAACCAATTGAAAAAAACGATTATAGGAGTATGTACAGGCAGCTTTGTAAAGTGTTAGTTGATCGGAATATCAAAATTAAAAAACTTGAGCAAACTTTGAATAATATTTTAACTAAAAGCAAATAATTAAATTTTTTTTCTTATATTGCAATGCCAAAAAGTAACAAAAATGAATAATCTTATTATTAACATATCCCGACTGGTTTTTCAAATTTAAGGCGTTACTCCTTTGGCGTTTGATTTTCCGGTCGGGTTTTTAATTTAAAATATGACATATCAAGAATTTTTAAAAAGTAAGTGTAAAAATATAATTCATTCAGGATTTGAAATAAATGAAAATGAATTAAATCCCATGCTTTTCGACTTTCAGAAGTTTACCGTAAAACGTGCTTTAAAAGCTGGTAAATATGCGATTTTTGCTGATACTGGGCAAGGAAAAACGCCTATGCAATTAGATATTGCAGACCAAGTTTTTAAATATACAAATGAACCAGTTTTAATTTTAGCACCTTTGGCAGTAACAGGGCAAACAATTGAACAAGGATTAAAATTTGGAATTGAAGTAAAAAGGCTTACAGGTAATATTCAAATAGCCAACTACGAGCAAATTGACAATATTGATTGTTCAAAATTTGGGTGCATTATTTTAGATGAAAGTTCAATTCTTAAAAACGAAACTGGCAAATACAGAAATTTACTTATTGAAAAGTTTAAAAATACACCCTATAAATTTTGTTTTTCAGCTACACCAAGCCCAAACGACCCTATGGAACTTGGAAACCATGCAGAGTTTTTAGATATAATGAGTTTTACTGAAATGTTAGCAATGTACTTTGTTCACGATGCCGGAGAAACTCAAAAATGGAGACTTAAAGGACATGCTATTGAACGTTTTTATGAATTTGTTAGTTCATGGGCTATTATGTATTCTCACCCAAGAGATATAGGATTTGAAATGAATGGATTCGATTTGCCTGAACTTTCAATAATTGAAAAACAAGTGTCAACTCCAATTCCAGAAGGTCAATTGTTTAGCGGTTTAGCAGTTAATGCAACTGATTATAATTCGAGTTTAAGAGAAACCGAAAAAGAAAGAATTAGCCAAACCATAGAAATTGTAAAATCAATTCCACAAAAAGAACCGATTATTATTTGGACAAAACAGAATGATGAAGCAAAAAACATTTATAATCAATTAAGAGAACTTGGTTATGATTGTAGAAATGTACAAGGATCTGATTCATCAGAAAAAAAGGAAAATGATTTACTTGGATTCGCTCATAATGACTTTCAAATACTTATTACAAAACAATCAATTGCAAGCCAAGGATTAAATTACCAAAATTGTGCTTATCAGATATTTAATTCAGTTGATTTCAGTTTTGAACAAAGCTACCAAGCTATGAGGCGTTCATGGCGGTTTGGACAGGAAAGGAAAGTAACCTGTTATATGATAACTACCGACAGGATGATTAATGTTATCAAAATTCAACAAGACAAACATCTTTCATTCAAAACAATGCAAATTGAAATGACAAAGGCAGTAAATAAAAACATTAATAATCAAATAACTAACTCGATTATGGAAAGTGAAGATATAAAAACACCTGATTACTGGTTGCTACGTGGCGACTGTGTTCAAAAGACAAAGGAAATAAATGAAAATGAAGCCGATTTAATAATATTTAGTCCCCCATTTTCAGAACTTTACACTTATTCGAGCCATGTAGAAGATATGGGAAATTCAGAGAACTATGAACAATTTGAAGAACATTTCAAATATCTGATTCCAGATTTAAAAAGGGTGTTGAAACCGGGGCGTATTTGTGCCATTCATTGCATGGATTTGCCAATACAAAAAGGCAAAGAAGGATATATTGGACTGAGGGATTTCTCAGGTATGTTAATTAAATGGTTTCAGGATTGTGGATTTATATACCATAGTCGGGCGACTATATGGAAAGACCCTGTAATTGAAATGCAGCGCACAAAGGCATTAGGATTACTTCATAAGCAAGTGAAGAAAGATAGTGTAATGAGCCGGGTTGGGATACCTGACTACATTTTATTTTTCAGGAATGAAGGCGAAAATATAATTCCAATTACAAATACAGATATACCAGTTGATTTGTGGCAAAAAATAGCATCACCAGTTTGGTATGATATTAATTACTCCAGAACACTCAATTATAGAGAAGGTCGGGCGCAGGATGATGAAAAACATATATGCCCGCTTCAACTTGATACAATTGAAAGAATAATATTGCTTTATTCAAACGAAAGAGAAACTATATTCAGCCCTTTTGGAGGTATTGGAAGTGAGGGCTATCAGGCATTGAAAATGAACCGTAAAAGCATTTCAATTGAGCTTAAAGAAAGCTATTTTGAATTGAACAAACGAAACCACAATGCAGCAAAAGAAGAAAAGGGACAATTAAAATTATTTTAATGCAATCTAAAAAATTAAGTTTTATAGAGGCTATCACTAATACAGTAACCGGGTTTATAGTAAGCTTATTAATTCAGCTTATTATTTATCCGGCTATGAATATATCTGTAAAATTTAGCCAAAATATAATAATTACTTTTGTCTTTACAATTGCCAGTATTTTAAGGGGTT
>JBAZGP010000411.1:0-3603 GCA_041652835.1 Lutibacter sp.
CTTTTTTTAATGGTTGCCAACGTTTGATGGTATGGTGTCGTGCGGGATTGCGGGCTTCATTCCTGTCAAGTTACACAAAAGTTGGAGCGGGCTACAACCATTAAATAACCTACTGAACCGGCAATTTTTTATACCGCGTGTTGTACGCTGGCCGTTATTATTTTCTAATCTATTTGTCTCATTTTTAACGCACTGTCTCTCAATCCGAGCGTTGGAGCGAGACGGGCTTGAAGGCTCTTTTGGCATTTTTGGATTGAGGGCAAGCCCTGCGGGAATGCCAAATGTGCCTGAGAGCGAAGGGATGGTGTGGGCAGGAATCATCTTGAATTAGATTAATTTAAAGCCAATACTAAATTAAACACCTTTGTCTCTTGATTAATTTCAAGTGATATGACATGATTTCCAAAATCCCAATACCTACCTGACCAATCACCTTTCTTTATTTCTGCCGTATCCTTATCAGAATATTTGCCTTTAAAATCTACATCAGAACCAAAAACATCAATTGCTGTATTTGTAACCATTTCATATTCTTTGTAAAAAACAAAATTCGAAAAGTTATTACGGTAATTATATAAAACGATGTAATTTGAATTATCAAAATCTTTAATTTGCTTGATACGATTAAAATACCCCAAATAAGTATGTATGGGTTTTATTATTGTATTTTGTCTTTTATTAAGCATTGAAGGGTATGTAGAAATAACAATTCCTTTTTCTAAATCCTGAACTAATAAATCAACGAATCTATCTGTGCTTGATTCTTTTTCAGTTAAAAAACGGATGTTATTGTAAAAATCATTAATGTGATATATTTGTGTATCAATATCTAAAAGTTTGTATAAAGCTCTCGATTTAACAAGTAAACCTTCATCATCTGATACTAAAATATCACAATGTGCAGCGTAATATGAATGAAGAGAATCGTTTATTGTATTAGCAAAAGCAGCTTTTTTATTCCTTTCCTTATCTAAACCGAGAATGTTTAATGTTGAAAAAGCATTTGTAAAAAAATCATAATTAGTTATTTCCTTATCCCCGTTGGGATTTAAATTGTCAATAACAAATTGTTTAAATGATTTTTTTAAAGGGGTTAATTTAAAATCATCGTTAAAATTTACATTGGAAATATCAATATCGAAAAGATTTGATTTGGTTAAGTTATTAGTAATTGCACCTCTTAACTGTTTAAATGCTTTTTTATCATCATCCAACTTTTTGTAAAATTCACCAAAATTTTTCATCCAATCTAATAAAGAAAATTCCTTTTTATCTGCTGGGAATAAAGTTGATAAAGCTTGTTTTAAATCTTCAGGTTGATTTTCGGTTTGCATCATACTAAAATCAAGCTTTTGGCTTTGTAAAAGGTCTGTAAATATTTGACCTAATGGCTCTAAATCACCAGTGAATATTGATTCAAAATCAAATAAATCATCAATAGAATCGTCATCTAAATTTTCAAAAGCTTCGAGAGGTTTGGCTAAGTAACATGATGTTGTTTTGTTGCCCCAATGATGACAGAGATAATTATTATCGACAAAACTTTCCATATAACTTAGGTCATCATATTTTTTTTGAGATTTATCTCTTTTTAAATCTGCCAAATGAGCATACGAATAGCAAAAAAGGAAATTTGATTTACGTTCATTTAAAACAATTTCCAGTTTTTTGTAAAAATCAGTTTCTTTTTTTTTAAGAAATCTGTAAACGTTGCTATCAAGATAAACTCTCATTATTTACTTTCAATAATTTTCACTTCATCCTCTTTTAAATCAAAGAGGCTATATGTGATTGAGTTAATTTTTTCTATACAATAATCAATTTTGTTTTCTATAGATTGTCTTTTTATTTCAAGTTTAACGGAATGTAACTCCTCATTTAACTGTAATAATTGGTCTACAAGATTACAAATGTTATCATGAGATGCTTTTGAGTTGTCTTTAATTACTGGTATTGGTATAGATAATATAGCTTCTTTCTTAATTTTTGGAAAAGTCTTTTTCTCGTCTGAATTTGTTTTTTTCCAAAAATACTTTGTAACATTTGAATTTATTATTCCTAAAAGAAACTTAAGATTTGCAATATTATCCTGTTTAAGATAAACATTATAAATTGTATTTAGTGTAAAAATATTTGCCTTAACAAAAGTTGAAATTGGATAAGCTCCGATTTGCCTTATACAAATTCTGTCTTGACGATAAATAGATTCATTACCTCCACTTTTTATCGCTTCAGGTAAATAGTTTACATATTCCGTATGTGACTTTAAAAAATAAGGTTCAATATTCCCGCCATCAATAACTGGTTCATAATTTTTATTTACTTTCTCATTACTCACATATGTTTTTCTATCAAAAGTTTGGATGCCAAAATAGGCTCCGCAATATTTAGATAATGGCACAGAATTTTTTAAAATTTTTGTAATTAATTTATTATCTGTGTCAGAGGTGAGTAAATTGAAATCTAACCTATTATTTTCAAAAAGTGAATTCTGATTAATATCTGATACTTTTTCAACAATAAATTCAATATCCGATTTTAAAACATCAAAATGACTATTCTTTTTAGCTTCCGCTTTTTCAAAAACAAATACGCAAGTATCAACACTAGCTGATGAAAATACAGAATAATTAAATAGCAAAAATTCTTTTATAAGTGAGTTTTCTAAAACAAATTTCCTTAATGGTTCAGAGTGAATGTTTTTTAAAAAGGTGTTTGGAGTAATAAAGCCCAAAAGTCCATTCTGTTTTAATAACTTTATTGAACGTTCAGTAAATAACTGATAAGTGTCAATTTTATATTTTGCTGAGCTGTATTTATTTAGAGCATAATCAAAAACCTCTCTTGTTTCAAGGTTTTGTAACATAACATAAGGTGGATTTCCAATTATTGAGTCAAAACCACCATTTGCAAAAACATCAGGGAATGCTTTTTGCCAATTGAAAGGTTTTATTTTCTTTTCTTCTCCAAAATCGAGAACGGCATCATAAAAATCAGTTTCAACAAGACTATTTCCGCTTTTAATATTCTCATCCAATGTTGGTAAAATCCTTTCATGCCATAGCTTTTGTTGTTGTGCAATACTTGTTTCTGTTTCGCCTTCCATACATTTAAGTAACAAGCTTAATTTGGTTACTTCAACAGCATTTACGTCAATATCAACGCCGTAAATATTATTAAGCAATATTTTCTTTTTCTCAGATGATGTTAAATTTCCTTCTGGAGTTGTTGGACTTTCCTTTTTTCCTGATTTGGTTCCGTTCTCTGTATAATAGTTTTTATGATAATCCAGTAAATACTGATAAGCACCAATTAAAAAACTGCCACTGCCGCAGGCAGGGTCAGCTATTTTAATTTTTTCAATTTGTTTTGGAGTTTTTCCATCTATCAGTTTGCCAACTGTATTTTTTACTATGTAATCTACTACATATTGCGGAGTGTAATAAACACCACCAGCTTTTCTAACTTCTGGTTTTTCCTCGATTTTGGCATGATGGGCAGGTGTTATGCGAATTACTTTTCCAAGAAATTGTTCGTAAGCACTTCCAAGAATTTCAACAGAAATAACCGAAAATTCATAAGGGCTTTCAGGGTAATACATTT
>JBAZGP010000412.1:0-3592 GCA_041652835.1 Lutibacter sp.
GCCGATAGCTTCGGCTTCACGCTTTTGATTGTTATAAAGTTTTAATCTTATAGCCCACGCGTCAAGTTTGGGCTTCATAAACCACCACGCAAGTTGATATTCAGCGTCTATCTGATCAATGAGAGATTTAAAACTCTTTTTTTCAATTTTTTTGAGTTCTTTATCCAACTCCTGATCAAGCTCTTGTGTTGGTTCTAACTCCAGATCATTTTTCTTTTTTGGCATAGCTGGTTGGCGATTTCCAGTTATGCTTAAAATTAACTTCCCCTTTTACGACTTAACTTTTTATATTTTTTCACTTCTCCGGCGATTGCTTTTCCTCCTCCTTTTGGATAACAAATGTGCATATACTCATCGGAGTTGACACGCTTAGTAATAACTTTCCCTCCATTCTTTACGCAATTATTAAATGCTTCTGGCATAGTATTATTATAACTTACTTCTTATCTAATACAAAATCTATTGTTGCTTCTGACATCTTACGCAAAGTCCCTATGATATTCTTTAACTGCTGACGGCTGTATGGTAATTTGTCAACGGCTGTTGAAATATCTAACACATAAAAGATATTTGTAAGCCAATGTGGCCTAACTTCTATGTGAGCAGTATAAAGTTCATTTTTTATTATAGTTAAATACTCAAAATGATGATGGATATTCCTATAATAAATTTTACAACCTCTATAACTATCCTCTTTAAACGTTTGTATTTTCATAGACGTATTTCCTACCCTATTATAAAGTAAATAACTGAAGCGTGTCAAGTGTTTATAGTCTGTGGATAATGTGGATAACTCAATTTTTCTGTTTTTCGTATGGATCGTAATCACGCCTCTCATTTTGTAATACCTCTCTTGGTAATTCAAAGAATGTTGGCTCTTGGATTAAGATACGTCCAATGTTTTCAATAGCGTGATCATCTTTATCAATCGTTTTTTCTCTTTGCCCTTTCTTTTCGGCTATTTTTCCAGTCCATTCGTCCCAGCGTAAATGCTCAAACTCATAAATGGTGCGAACACAATTATCAAAAATATAAAATTCAGGTGCTTTAATAAATTCTACGTGATCTCCTAAATTAACTTTCTGATATGTTAATGCGTCCTCAATTCTACGATCGGATTGTGTTCTGAATTTAGTTGCCGGTAAGTAATTTAATCCCAAATTTGATAACTTCTCTTGCAATGTTTTTCCTGTTTCATCGTGTTGATCTTTAATGAATGCTGCCGGCTCTAATATCCTCCTCACTACTCTAAACTGCGAAGCAATGGTTTTAATTCTCTGAGCTAATTCATCTGTCCCTCCTTCGCTTCTAATTCTCAATTCAGCAACAAGATATTTTAACCCCCTACGATCAACAGCAATCCAGTTAATCATATCTGGTTCTCGTGGGTGAGTATCTAATGCCTCATAAACGCAAAAATCCCTAATGTTTATATCAAATGGCTTTATAACGTGAACATCGCGAGAAAACATTTTAAATCTTAATCCAATCAAATGCTGAAACTTACCATAGACACGAGCTTGCTTTTCGTCCTCTGAGTATTCTGCAATCATTGTTTGGATATGTTGATGTTCTAAATGCCCCCTGATCCCGTGTTGCTTACAAGCGTCCTCAACTTCTGCTTCAACATAAACACGTTGACCTTTTGCGGCTAAATCTTTATCTGGGTTTGCTATAACGTGATCATAAAGCCAAGCAGCATACAAAGGAGTTTCTGAAATAAAAATCACCCCTCCTTTACGCATACGAGCGACAGTAGCTTTAAAAATAGCTTCTGTTGGCGGCTCATCAAACCAAGCAAATCCTAATGTTGCACTCTCAAATTCTTTTGCGTCCTGTTCATAACTCATAATATCAAACTTCCAACCATTCTTAGTAGTCCAAACACTATCATATTGTTTTCCGCCCTTTTGTGATTTATAGCGTCCGGAAGGAAACCACTCTTGAAGTGTAGGAATAAGATTAACTTTTAGATTCTCCGGATCAGAAACAATACGTCCACGTTTTGGATATGGCCACTTCTTAAATAACGGCAAATCAAAATACTTGTTTGTATTTTCTTTTCCCCAAATGATATTCGCAACTATGTTAGCGCCAGCAACTGTTTTACCAACACCATTAGCGGCCGAGAATAAGACAATAAAATTACCACCCTCCCCAACCTTGTTTATAAACTCCTCACACTTTCCATTTGGTTCATAGAAACGCATTTTTTCAAACTCAAATCTAAAAACCTTCTCCTCTTTAATTCCTCTCAATTTTTCCAAAACGAGTTCTGTATCGGTTGAACCGCATAGATCTTTTACTTGTTTTTTCATCTCCTCATTCATCTTTTTATTTGGTTAAAGGTTTAGTTGGCTTTTCTTTAGCCCTTTTCAATTCTAAATTCTCAGGATTATCTAAAGACGTGCCTCCTTTTGATTTAGCTGTGCCAATTAACTCCCACCATTTCACCGGCGTTTCACTTTCAAAGTAGATATTCTTTCCTTGCAAATGATCAAACTCGTGTTGAAATATCTCACTGGCTATACCTGAAAGCTGTGTTGTAATTGTTTTAAGCCCAAATAAACTCGGTATTTGATATTTAACTTTAATAACATCATAGCGATCAACCCTCTTTGGTTGCCTGTAAGGAAATGACATACACGGTTCTTGATACTCAATAGCATTTGGAATTGTAATCTTCGTGCCATTAGTTTGAGTTATTTCTTTATTTAATGGGGCTTCAACTATTTCCGGATTGATAATAATTTGTGCTTTAAACATTTTCTCATCTACGCATTCCGGCGCAACAACAAAAAAAGCATAAGGCGTTTCGCTTACCTGACAGTGAGCGATAGCAAATGCTTTGTTATAATAACCCTTGAATTGTCCGCGAACGATAAAGCGTTCCATTAGAGCCACTTCTGCCTTGATTTCCTTGAAACTGGAAACCGGCTTAGATACTTTATAATGAATGTTGACGATTTTCATTGTTTTATAATTTTACTTTTTTATTAACATAAACAGTATGACAATCAATATGACGATCATAATCATCATTTAATAAATTCTTAATAACTCCTCGTGCCTGCTCTCTCAACACAGCAAAGGCCTCTACGTTATTTTCAAGAGGATCAATCAAAGAACCTCCATAGTGTTTGCCATTGATATTTGCCCACCAGCCGAAATGCGAATGTATGCGAACAAAATTTACTCTCTGGCCGTTAACTTTTTTTGATAGATTGTATATGGCGATCATAAGTTTATTATAAATTATTTTAATTGGATAGGCAAGAGTATAAAGCCCCCTTGCCCAATGGCTTTTGTCTATTCGTATTCGTGTCCAATTAGCAATCTATTACATTTAGGACAATAGAGTTTGAAGTAATCTTGTTCTATGTCCTCTAATGTAAAAGATACCATCATTCCGCAATCTTTGCATTCTATGTAATACATTTCACACCTCCTAATAGTAGTAAACTGTGTGGGTTATTCTATTCCAAAGTAGCATTTCTTTGCCTCTTTTCCATAACTCACAGTTCAAGCCATACTTGGTAAACATTTCCCAGCCAAACTTAATTAGCTGTTTTCTTGTGTATTTTGGCATTTT
>JBAZGP010000413.1:0-3587 GCA_041652835.1 Lutibacter sp.
ACCTCTTGAATGTCCGATTAAGGTGATGTTTTCAATATCAATTTCGTTTTTAAAATCGGGATTGTTCGTTGTCCAATCAATAATATCTTCCAAATCGTTCAATTCAATAATAAAGTTATTATCTCCAAAAGCGGCTAAATCAGGAAAATCAATCGGATTTTCAAGAGTTCCTCCGTTGTGTGAAAAATTAAATTTCACAAAAAATAATTTGTTTTTGGCAAAAGTTTCTGCCGCTAAATTCCATGCGCCCCAATCTTTATAGCCTTTATAGCCATGGCAAAAAATCACGATTGGTTTTTTTATGTTGTTTTTTAAATAAAACACATCGGTAACAATGGGTTTATTATGATGTGTGCTTTTTACGGGTATATTAATTGTTTTTTGCATTTTAAAATTTTTAAAACGGTAAATTCTGATTTTGAATAAATGGAATTTCCGGGTTTAATATTTCAAAAATAATTCTTTTTAATTCAACTAAAAACTGGTCGGTGTTTTCTTGAGAAATAAAACTATCAGTAACGCCTCTTTTTTCTGAAAAATTCATTTTTAAAAAACCGCTGTTCAGATTTTTAAAGGAAATAATTCCGGCTTCAACAGGTTTTGAAAGATAATCCCTATTTTCTTCAGAAAATAAAAAACTGTAGAGCATTACCTGCAACGCTTTAGTATATTTATAGTCTGAGCCCAAAACACTAAAATCGGTTATTTTCAAATCTTTGGCTTCCACTTTTCCGGTTTTGTAATCTATAATTCGCGTAACGCCATCCAATTCATCAATTCTGTCTGCAAATCCTCTTAGTTTTATAGGAAAATCTATTCCTTCAACACTTATTTCAGAAAACAATTCTTTTTCTAAAGCAATAATTTTTAGCTGCTTATTTTGATTTAACATCTGTAATTCCTGATTCAAAAATCGCTTGATATGATTTTTACATACTTCAAAAATAAGTTTGTTTTTGCCTGTTTCTATATTCCCTTTTTCATAATACGCTTCAAAATATTTCACAAGCAAAGGCAAGGTGTTTTTTTGCATTTCTGCATTATCTTCTTTGGTTATAAAAGCATTTAAAAACGGTAGATACAAGTCTTCAAGTACCTCATGAATTACGGAACCCATGGTATTGACTGCAATAGTTTCCTCCACCTCGGCTTCTTCATAGATTCCCAATATTTTTTGTTCATAAAATTGAATTGGATTATAAATATAGGTTGCCAAAGCCGAAGGAGAAATGCCTTTTGTGAAAACCTCCTGAAGTTTTTGCATCATTTCCGGAGTTTTTTCTATTTGAAGAATTGGAAAATCTATATGTTCAACTTTCGGACTTATAATTGTTTTTATAATTGTCGGATTATTGATTTCAAGGTGGGTTAAAAACCGGCTTTTTTCTCCAGAACCGTAGCCATCAGATTCCGTATTATAAATTAAATAAATGTCTTTTGCCCGTTGAAGCAACCGTTGAAAATGGTAAGAAAAAATAGCATCTTTTTCCTGAAATGTAGGCAATCCAAAATATTTTTTAACATCGTAAGGTATAAACGAAAAATCACTTTTCCCTCCAGGCAAAATGCCTTCATTTACTGAAGTGATAATGACAGTTTCAAAATCCAAAGCCCTGGTTTCAAGCATTCCCATCAGCTGTAAACCCTGCAATGGTTCGCCTTGAAAAGATAATTTTTCGGTTCTTAAAATTTGCGTGTAAAATAAGTTCAACGATTTTAAATCGGCGATATGATTATAACTTAAATTTAGGGTTTCCAATTGTTGAAAAATCGTAAAAAACCGATATAAATATTCCTTTTCAACGCCTTGCACATGGTTTTTGAGTTCCTCTATTAAATCGATACATTGTTTAATAACGCTGTTTATAGATGTTGAAAAATGAAACAATGAAAACACTGTGGAGAGTTGAGCTGCTTCAGCCTGTGAAATATAGCTTTTTAAACTATTAACCGATAAAAATATGCTGTTTTTCTTTTTAATTTCAGCAATTAGTTTTTGAAGAATTTTACCGTTTAATTTATTTAAAAAAGGATTGTTTAAAACACTTAAAACATCCTTATAGTAAAACTCATTACTTTCTTCTTTGTTGAATTTATACTGGTTTAAATGCAGTTTAAAAAGCGCGTCAAACAAACTTGCCAATGGAATATCCTTTAACGGATAGCCCATGGTGATGTTAATATTTTTTACATTATTTGGAAGGGAATTTAAGGTTAATGGCAATAAATTTTCATCGGCCAGCACCAAAGCGGTTTTATCAAAATTTTCCAGTTTAGCCAACAATTCTCCTGCATATTTAATTTGGGCAATATTTTTTGGAGCGCCAATTAAATTGATGTTTTTTTGAGTTGTTTTTTCGTTGTTAATCCATAAAAACGGGTTTTCCTGATAATAAGCCCATTCCTTTTTATATTTTCTTAAAAAAATACCAGCTTCATTTGAATCGTTAAAAAAAGATTCATTGGCATCCCAATAAACAGCAGCCAAGTTGTTGTTTAGCAGTTCTTGAAAGATAGTTTCTTCTGCTTTGTTTAAAGCATTAAATCCTATAAAAATAATATGATTATTTAAGTTATTATTGATGTAAAATTCCAAATTATTGGTAGCTTCCTTATAAATTAAACCCTGATAACCAAATTTATTATTTTTAAGCTTTTCATAAAGTGCTTCATAAAAAACAGCTAAATATTGAAAAAACTGAAGGTAATTTATGGCTAACTGGCTTGGGGTTTTGTCTTGAAACCATGTGTCCAGCTTTTTTATATCTCTTAAGTTCGTGAAAAAACGGTTTGAATCCACCAAATAACTGTCGATTTCATTAAAATCGTGCAAGGCAATTGTTGCCCATTGGGAAAAAATATCGAAAGTGTCTTTATTTTCTTTTGGAATATGTTGTTTATAAATGGTATAAAACTCAAATAACAGTTGGGTAGCATCAATAAGATTGATATCTGCCAGTTCCTGAATGTAATTTTCTATACTTATTATTTTGGGTAAAAAGGCAGTACTTTGTGTTTTATTTAAAATTTCCTCTTTTAAGAACACGCAAGCCCTTTGACTTGGAAGCACGAATATTAAATTATTGAAGCTTTCGTGTTTGGCAAGCACATCATCAATAACACTTGAGATAAATGATTTCATTTGATATTTTTATACCCTATAAAAATATAAAAGCCATTTCAATTGAAATGGCTTTTATGCAAGTATTTTAATAATTTAATTTTTGCCTTTTTCGTTAAACGATTTTATAAAGGCCTGCTATAATTTAAAAAATAAATTTAAATTATTAGTTGGCTAATGTAACTTCAGTACGTCTGTTGTTTTGACGGCCTGCTGGAGTTTTATTTGTGTCAATTGGTTTGCTTTCTCCATAACCAACAGATTTTAATCTGTCTGCATTGATTCCGTTTGAGATCAAATAATCTCTAACTGCTGCAGCTCTTCTTTCAGACAATAATTGGTTTGATTTGTCAGAACCAACGCTATCTGTATGACCTGCGATTACAAAATCAGCTTCTGGATAATCTTTGAATATGGCAGTCATTGATTTTAAGATATCCATAGATTCTTTATGGAAAGTTGCTTT
>JBAZGP010000414.1:0-3566 GCA_041652835.1 Lutibacter sp.
AATAATCACATTGAACAAGTTTCCGATAGGAATTTAAATGTGTTTGACTAATTGTTAATGGGTCAATATTGTATTTATCTTTAAAAATAGTTGCCATCCATTTTTTGCCTTTTGATGTTGGTTTTTCAAGAATGTGGTCAATTCCAGCCAAAACAACAACTTTTGCATTTGGGTTTATCTTGAAAGTTTTATGATACAAATTGTCGGCTTGAGCACTTTCTCTGTCTTTTGAATTTGCCATATCTTCATAAGCTACAAATTGAAAACCTAAATTTTTTGCTTCTCTTATTAAATTGGCATAATTCTGTTCACTTATATAAAATCCAGTTTCCAAAGTTGGGTAAGTATTATTTAAATTTAATAAACTGTCTTGTTTATTATCAAGTGCTTCTAATGCCAAATAGGAAAATCCGATATCTTTCAGTTTTGGCAATAATTCTGAAATTAAAATCCTTTGATTTGGAAAGAAATGATTTTCATTAAACATTATTATTTGATGCTTTTTTGCTTCATCAACTATTTTGTCAATCACAGAAGAATTAATAATAGATTCTTTTTTAATAATTTCGGTTATTGAATCATTAGGTTTAAAATGTGATTCTAAATCTATAAGACGTTTTTTATAGAAATCATTATTACCTAAAAAAGAAGAAAAAGTAAGTTCCGTTTGGAGTTTCAACCATTCTTCCTGCTTATCATAAGCAGGATATTCTATTATTTCATGAAGAGCTTTATAAAAATCATTTGAATTTTTATACTTATTTACAACATCCATTACAGTTGTAACAACATTTCTGTGGTTTTCACCATACTCAAAACTTTTAAAAGTGTTATTCAAATCTATTTTTAAACTTTGATTTTCACCTTTATATAAAGGTTTGCCAAGAAAACTAAATTTTTCTGAACCTATAATGGTATCAAAAACCACAAATTGTTTCGGCTTCTCCAATTTTAAGTTATTTCCAACGGTTATAAAGTATTCATAAATTGGTGGAATGTTTGTTTTACCATAAACAAAAACCTTATTCTTAAAATGATGGCCGTTTTTTCTGAGTACTTTTTTTAATGTTTTTCGATTTGTCACAAAATCAAAGTCACCTCCAGTTTTAAAATAAGTTTTTAATGAATCATTTATAATATGAGTGTTGTAATTACTTACATATCTATTTTGTTCAAAATGTTCACTAATTTTCGGTGAACACCCAACTATTAATAATAATATTATGAATTTTAGCTTTTTCATTTTAGGCCTACTAATGGATTTATATAATCTCTAATAAAAGCGCATTTATTAGGTTAATCCTTTACTAATTGTTTTTTAGTAATTAAAATCACACCATTTTTACCTTTTTCTCCATATTTTTCAATAGCGTTTTCACCTTTAAGGACTTCCATGCTTTTAATATTTTCCGATTTAATTTTTTGCATTTCTTCTGTAGAAATTTCCTTTCCGTCACAAATAATAAGTACATTTTCTATCACTTTTGGAATTTCCAGATTTTTGTTTTTTCAAATTTTATTCAACCTTAAATGCAATAGGTAAACTGTATTGTACTGCAACTGGTCTTCCGCGTTCTTTTCCGGGAATCATTTTCGGCAAACTCGCAATAACTCGTATTGCTTCTTCCTCTAACTTCTTGTGAGGCGCTCTTGACTTAATATTAATAATATTCCCCTCTTTATCAATCGTAAACATCACAAAAATTTTCTTAAGTCCTGACGTTAATTTAAGTCCATTAGCCAACTCTGAATTAAAATTAGAACTAATGTGAGCGGTAATTTGATCTTGTAAACAAGTTCTCAGTTCTTCTTCAGTCCCAACACAACCTGGAAATACCGGTACAATTTCTACCCTATTAAAAGGAATACTTTCTACTTCTACCTGTGGATTGATTGGTTCTATTTCTATTTCTATTTTAGATTCCAATTTCATATCCTTATTCTTCTTCTCTTCAGCACAAGAAACATATACCAACATAATTACCAATAAAGGCACTATCAATAAATACTTTAATTGTTTCATTTTTTGTGATTTTTCTTTTGTGATCATAACGATTCTTTTTTTGATTAATGAATGTTTAAAAAATTGATTGATGAATGAAATATTTTCTACATTAAAAGTTTCTGATAATAGTTTATTGAAATAGTTATTCTTATCTGTTTCCCTAACTACTTCAGCGTCCGAAATATATTCATGCAATAAGGTAATGCGTTTTTGATATACATACACCAAAGGGTTAAACCACAGTACAATTTTTAACAATTCAAAATAGAGTAAATCTAAAGTGTGTTGGTGTTTGCAGTGAACTAATTCATGTTGAATTATTTGCAAATCTTTATTTTCAAGCAGGTGTTTATTTATAAAAATATAATTGAAAAATGAAAAGGCAGATTGTTTCTTTTCCAGCACCACTAAGGAGTAATTTTGTTTTTTAATGACTTTGTTTGCTCGTATTAATTTTAATACTTTAGTTAACTTTAGTAAAAACAGCAATGCAAATATACCTGCTCCACTATAAAAAATGAATGATGAATACTGCAATATAGAACTGCTTTCAGCTGTTTGTTCTAAAAATGCTTGCGGATTTAAAACAACTTCAGGTAACTGCACAACATATTCCTGAGGAACGGATTTTTGGAAACTCTCTAACTTCAATATTGGAATTATAAACGATAAAAATGGCGTTGCAAGCAAGTACACTCTGTTCCACTTAAAAAAAGTTTCCTTTTGCAAAAACAAATCATAAATCGCTAAAAACAATGCTTGAAATAGGACTACTTGTAGGATGTAATTTATCATTTTTCTTCCTTTTTATCATTAATAACATTTAAAATTGTTTCCAATTCCTGTAAGTTTACATCATTTTTATTTACAAAAAACGACACCATACTTTTAAAAGACCCACCAAAATAGGAGTCTACAATTTTATTCAAGCTCTGATTGCTATAATCTGCTTTTTTTATTAATGGAAAGTAAATGTAACCTCTCCCCTTTGCTTTGTGTGAAACAAAATCTTTGGTTTCCAATATTCTTATGATAGTAGAAACCGTATTATAAGCTGGTTTTGGCTCGGGCAATTGATTTATAATTTCTTGTATGGAAGCTTTTTCCAACTCCCATAAAACTTGCATAAATTGCTCTTCTGCTTTGGTTAAATGTATGTTCATTTTTCAACTAAGTTTATAGTTCAGTAATACAAATATAACTAAATATTTAGTTTAAACTAACTTTTTAGTTAAAAAATATTCTTGTACCCATTTTTCTTTCAAATTATGTAACTAATCAGTGTATTAATATTTTAAAACTAATTGATTATTAGACTGTTATTTTTTTTACCGCAAGGGTCGCAAAGAAAAAGCAAAGGTCGCAATATTAATTATAGTTGATTTACAACACATTGCGTACATTGCGATTTCCTTAGCGTACATTGCGGTTAAATTTAAATCTTTGTATTACAGATGATTACCATACTGATTAGTAACCAAATTATAAATTAAAACCCTAATTTAGCTTATGGATATTTTTCTGTTAATCATCGGTTTTTTGCTGGCATTGCTGGGGATTA
>JBAZGP010000415.1:0-3554 GCA_041652835.1 Lutibacter sp.
TATAGTTCAATTTCTATTTTAATCCCTTGATCCTAAAATGGTAAAGCCCCAGTAAAGTAACATGGCCAAAGAACCAATAGCTGCAACTAAGTAAGTTCTTGCCGCCCATTTCAAAGCATCTTTTGCACCATCTTGCTCCCTATCTGTAAGCATATTGTTTGTTTTTAGCCAAGCCAAAGCCCTATTACTGGCATCATATTCCACAGGTAGGGTAATAAAACTGAATAAAGTGGCAATTGCCATCATGGCAAGTCCAATAATTGCAATGGTAAAACCAATGCCTGTGCTTCCTGAAACTGCACTCAAAATCAATCCGCCAATAACCAGCCATTGCGAAAATTTTGAAGAAATACTTACTGCCGGCACTAAAGATGATCGTAATTTCAGCCATTGGTAAGCTTGTGCATGTTGTACAGCATGCCCAACTTCATGGGCAGCCACACAAGCAGAGGCCGTATTTCTTTGTTCATAAACCGACTCGCTTAAATTTACAGTTTTATTTGCTGGATTATAATGATCAGTCAATTGTCCGGCTGTTGATATAATTTTTACATCATAAATACCATTGTCACGTAGCATTTTCTCGGCTATTTCCTTTCCGCTTAAACCGTTTTGTAATTGTATGGTGGAATAATACTTAAACTTATTCTTCAATTTTTGGCTCACCAACCAGCTAATTAATGAAACCAGCCCAATTATAATATAAAATCCCAGCATATTTTTCTTTTTTAGTTAATGTGTTTTTTTTTGATAAATTTACATCATAAATTATTCCAAAATTCAGGAACGGACAAAATGACAAAAATTCCACATATTCTCTTAATTTATACTGGCGGAACCATAGGTATGGTTAAAGATTATAAAACGGGTGCTTTAAAATCATTTAATTTTGACAAACTTTTGAAGCATATTCCGGAAATTAACCAATTGAATTGTACAATTCACAGTATTTCACTGGACGAGCCCATTGACTCTTCAAATATGAACCCAGAGCATTGGGTTTCTATTGCTGAAATTGTTGAAAGAAATTACGCAAAATTTGATGGATTTGTGGTATTACATGGCTCGGATACTATGGCTTATACGGCTTCAGCAATAAGTTTTATGTTTGAAAATCTTTCAAAACCAGTTATTTTTACGGGTTCACAATTGCCAATAGGGGATTTGAGAACAGACGCTAAGGAAAATTTAATTACTTCTATTGAAATTGCTGCCGCTCAAGAAAATGGTGCACCAATAATTTCAGAAGTTTGTTTATATTTTGAATACAAATTATATAGGGCAAATAGAACTACAAAAGTCACTGCAGAACATTTTCTGGCATTTACCTCTCCAAATTTTCCTCCATTAGGAGAAAGTGGAGTTCATTTAAAATTTTATAAACAACTTTTTTTAAAACCAAAAAATCAAAAACCTTTTAAGGTCAGGAAACAATTAGACAATAATATAGTGATTTTAAAAATATTTCCTGGGATTACTGAAAAGGTCGTTGGTTGTATTTTGGGTATTGAAGGATTGAAAGGAGTAGTTTTAGAAACATTTGGTTCAGGAAATGCACCCACCGATAAATGGTTTATTGATTTGTTGGAAAATACAATTAATAAAGGAGTACATATTATTAATGTTACACAATGTATAGGTGGAAACGTAATTATGGGGCAATATGAAACTAGTATTGAGTTAAAAAAGGTTGGGATTATTAACGGAGGAGATATAACAACGGAATCAGCTTTAGCAAAATTGATGTACTTATTGGGTGAAAAGATTGCAAAAAATAAATTTAAGACCATCTTCGAAACCCAACTTAGAGGAGAAATAAGTGAATTTGAGTAATTTTTTGATAATAAATTAGCTGTTTGTTGATTAACTTTCAATATTTTAGTGTAAATTGCATTAATTTTTATCAATAATGAAAAAAACCAAACAGCAAAAAAAATCATTTTAAAATTGTTATAATATTTTTACAACTCAACAATTTTTTGTTACTTGCCATCCGCAAAAGATGTCTAAGCGTAGAAGTATTAGATAAGTTAAAGACTTTAAAATCTTTCTCTTCGATGACTTGTTTGTTTTGCAAAAATTATTATATATTTAACCCGTGAAATTAATAAATTAACTATTAGACAATGAAAAGATTATTTACTATCCTTGCAATTACAGGATTATTGTTATTTGGAGCAGCGCCTAAAGCTTTTGCACAAGATGCCGCGAAAACTGAACAAGTTGCGGACGCAACCGAATCAAGAACATTTCATCAAGAATTAAAACAACGTTTTATTGAAGGTGGACCTTTCTTTATGGGAATTGTATTGGTAACCTTAATTTTAGGGTTGGCAATCGCAATCGAAAGAATTATTTACCTTAATATGGCAACTACCAACACTAAAAAATTAGTGAGCAATGTTGATGAAGCTTTATCTTCAGGCGGTGTTGAAGCAGCTAAAGAAGTTTGCAGAAACACCAAAGGTCCAGTTGCCTCCATATTTTATCAAGGATTGGACAGAATGGATGAAGGTGTAGAAGCTGCTGAAAAAGCAGTTGTGGCTTATGGTGGTGTTCAAATGGGACTATTGGAAAAAAACATTTCTTGGTTATCTTTATTTATTGCTTTGGCACCAATGCTTGGTTTCTTGGGTACTGTAATCGGTATGATTGCTGCTTTTGACTCTATTCAGGCTGCAGGGGATATTTCTCCAACAGTTGTTGCCGGTGGTATTAAAGTAGCCTTGTTAACAACAGTGTTTGGTTTAGTTGTAGCCATGATTCTTCAAGTTTTTTATAATTATATTATCGCTAAAGTTGACAGTATTGTAAACAATATGGAAGATGCTTCAATTTCACTAGTTGACCTTTTGGTTAGACTTAAAAAATAATAATCATGAATGATAGAAAGTCAAAAATATTAACTTATGTTACTGGTTTTATTGGACTAATAGGATTCTATTTTTTCATTAGAATAATAATGGCAGGCGATGATCCAATAAAAGAAAGCGCTGAATTACAAGCAAGTATTTTGTCCCCGTTTATTAGTTTTTCAATATTTTTATTGGGTGTTACAGCTACAATTGCAGTAGTTTTTTCAGTAATCAACTTAACTAAAAATCCAGAGGTGTTAAAAAGAACATTATTGGGGGTTGCTGCTATGGCAATTTTATTAGTGGTTGCTTATTTATTAGCTTCTGATGCAGCTACTACTGATGCTTACGGAAATGCAATAATAGATGGAGAGGCAGGAAGTGTTTCTAAATGGGTAAGTGCACTAATTAATTTCAGTTTTTATTTAGGAGCTATTGGTTTGGGCCTCTTTTTATTCGACTTTGTAAAATCACTTGTAAAAAATTAATTAAATTATGGCAAGAAGAGATATTGGAGAAATTAATGCTGGTTCAATGGCAGACATTGCGTTCTTGCTTTTAATATTTTTCTTAGTAACTACTACCATGGATGTTGATTCTGGAATTGCCCGTAAATTACCGGAAAAAACAGAACAACAATCCGATGTAATTGTAAAAGAAAAAAACGTTTTGGATATTGTCGTTAATAGAAATAACCAG
>JBAZGP010000416.1:0-3536 GCA_041652835.1 Lutibacter sp.
TTAAAAAATACGAAGAATATCTTAAAAATCACCCCGTGCGTTGGACAACCATACTAGCCCGTAACGGCGAATTAATCGGTGCGTGCGAATTAACCTGGAAACATTTTTTCCATTCGCAAATTCCGCCCGCAGTTTTCTTACTTGGCGGTTACGACAGTTTCAGGCACAAGGGAAAGAATTACGAGCAGTTAGCCCTTTATTTTCAACTAGCAGCCCAGAGTGTAGCCAACAGCCCAGAAACCGCAGCACAATTGCTTGATTTAACTGAAAAACAAGTGAAGGAAATGGGTGATAATGGTAAAATTATTTTTGACTACAAAAAATCGGCAGCACAGGAAACATATAAAATGGGTGTACCTGTCAAATTTGGCGATAAGAAATTTATTGTGTTCAACAGTGATCGATTCAATCCAAGCAATTACGGGCTTGATTATCATAAGGACGGCTATGACGGAACAGGTAGTTTTTATTTCGATGGCAAGATATGGCATTTTAGCCTATACAATGATGACGGAAGCGTGGACTGCTCTGAAATTGCCAAGCAGTATGGCGGTGGTGGGCACCGTGGGGCGAGTGGTTGGGAACCCTCTCTTGAAACCATTACAAAAATATTACAATCAAATATCTGATTATGAAAAAAATGATTTTAGACCTCGTCGCATATTTGTGCGTAGAGTATCCAATTGAGAACGACGTGACATATAGTTTCACGGTGAACTTTCAATCAATTGTTCGTGATTACGAACACAAGCTATTTTCAGAGTCAGCTTATCATACAATCGAAGAAGCGTTGGAAAAGATTGAAAAAATTGATAGTTTCAATCTTACCATTCATTTCACAAATAATGGGGATAAAAAATTAAGCGCAAGCAAATGTTATCATTATGAATGGGTGTTTTGGGCTAGCGACCCTGATCAACTCCACATCAGTTTTGATATGTCAAGCCCATATGTATCTTTTAACGAATCGCAATTTGTCGAATATTTTAATAAAATGCATTCTTTTGATTTCCATCCTACCGTTAAAAACATCAAAACATTCATTCCAAAATTAATTGATTTGAGCAATTTACTTATTCGACAACACTTCGCGATTATCAAACAATTGAAATCAATATCAAGGTCTATTAAATAACTTAAAAGTTTGAATCAAATGAAAAATCTAATATCCATTGACCCCATTGCGGTCAAAGATAAAAATGATGTGGTTAAAGCATTAACCATCCTTGAAAAAGTGGGCATTGTGATAATGTCCGAAGAAAAAAAGGCTGCCTATCTTTTGGATGAAACCAGAACAGTCGAGAATTATTTTATGATTCAAGAAGATGACGGCGGCTTCAGAATCCAGTCGCATTATCTTGGGTTTGGAATATCGTTGGAAAGTCTTGAAAAACAAGTTAACGATATTCTTGAAAAATATCCCGACATAGGAAACAGGATTAAAGAAATCAAAGACAAAGAAGACAAACTGGCAAAAGAAATCAAAGAAAAAGAAGATGCTTTGGCAGAAGAAATCAAAGCGAAAGACAAAGAAATTGAAAAAGAAATAATCAAATCAATCTTACCATTACACATAAAAGAAAAGCTGTAAAATGTTTTTGTAAATATTTGTTTTCTGAAACTTTTTTGATTTTTACGTTATTTTGATATATTTATGATGGGTGTAATAACGATGTTACAATTTATATCGATTATTAATAAACACATAGATATAATTTTAAAATGAAAAAATGTAGAAAATGCGGCATTGAAAAACCTTTAGATGAGTTTCATAAATGTAGCCGCAATAAAGACGGCAAGGATTCTGCTTGTATAAAATGTGTTAATGCTGGGCATAAGGCTAGACGCGCAAAAAATAGGGCGTCATATAATGCTAATAAACGTGCTTATTGGAAACAACATAGGGATAAAGGCAAAGTCAATGCGCATAAATGGTATGATGCAAATAAAGATAAGATATCGGCAAAACGGAAAATAGAACGGGAAATTAACCCAACCATACATCGCGCACGAAATAAAAAATATTATAATGCAAACCGTGATAAAGTGCTGCGTCGTAATCATAAAAACGAACAAAAACGTTTACAAAATGACCCAATGTTTAAAATAGCAAGAAATCTACGAAAAAGAGTAAATGCCGTATTAAAAGGTACGTCAAAGTCCGACAAAACATTACAATTACTCGGATGCTCGTTGGAATTTTTTAAAGAATATTTAGAGCAAAAATTTCGCGATGGAATGACGTGGGAAAATTATGGGACTATTTGGCATTTAGACCATATAAAGCCTTGCTCTAAATTTGATTTACTATTAATAGATGAGCAAAAAAAATGTTTTCGTTATACAAATTTACAGCCTTTATTAGTGTTAGAAAATCTAAAAAAACATAATAAATATTAATATCAAAAATAATACTTACTTTTGTTTGTTTTTATAAAAATTTTGATTATATTTATGTCATAAATAAATTAATAAGTTACCTAAAATAGAATGTTTATGAAAAAAAATGTTAAAATTGACAACAACTATTTTCTAACTACGCAAGTTATCGAAAACAGTGTTACTACAGAAGTTATCAAATCAACAAATCATATTGTAATCATAGATGTGAGTGGCTCAATGTCTTATGATTTACAAATGATTAGAACTCAACTAAAAAATAAGTTATCAACTTTAATGAAAGAAGGCGACACTATTAGTATTGTTTGGTTTTCTGGACGAAATGACTGTGGTATTTTAAAAGAAGAAGTTGAAGTACGCTCACTCAAAACTTTAGCCGACTTAAATAATGCTATTGACAAATGGTTACGCCCAATTGGATTAACTGCTTTTTTGAAACCGCTACAATTAACCAAACAAATTATTGAAAGAATTAGAGTTAATCGCCCAGATAGTGTTTTTTCTTTAATTTTTTTGACAGACGGTTTTAACAATGATTCGCCGTGGAATGAAGTCATCAGCACACTCAAATCGATGGAAAGTGAACTCGCCGCATCTACTTTCGTGGAATACGGTTACTATGCTGATTCTCAAAAACTTACGCAGATGGCTGGCGTCCTTGGCGGGGAAAAGATTTCTGCAAGCAATTTTGATGAATATGACCCCATATTCAGCAGAAAAATCTCCACTCCGTTAATGAGCGGGAAGAAAACCGTTGTTGATATCACCGACCCCTACCTTTATGATTTTGCTTTTTCAGTATCGGACGATGGCGCCATTATCCTATATAATATTGAAAACGGCAAGATTATGGTTGGCGGGGATGTAAAGGAAGTCCATTTCTTCTCACCGAAAGCAATTGGCACCGAACATACCCCTGAAACAGCACTCTACGCAGCCATCTATGTATTGGCGGACAAACTGCTCAATGACGATGCCGAAAAGATTTTCTACGCACTTGGCGATAATTTCTATTACCAAGAGTTGCAGAAGGCATTCGGCAAACAGAAACTAAACGCATTCAAGAGTGCAATCAAAGAATGCGTCGCTGATGTTTCAAAGCGCTATCCGTCAGGAAAAGCTGCAATCCAAAAGGT
>JBAZGP010000417.1:0-3533 GCA_041652835.1 Lutibacter sp.
AAAAATTTAATTTAGACATAAAATCTAAATTATTGATATCCCGAAAAGCGCATTTAATTTTACCAACTCACCGCCTACTTGATGCTGCAAGCGAAACTTCAAAAGGAAAAGCTAAAATTGGCTCAACCCTAAAAGGAATTGGTCCAACTTATATGGACAAAACTGGAAGAAACGGTATGCGGGTTGGAGATTTAGAATTTGAAGATTGGAAAGACAAATACCATGCATTGACGGAAAAACACCTTAGAATGCTTGAGTTTTTTAAAGTTGACATAGAATATGATTTACCTGAATTGGAAAAAGAGTTTTTTGGGGCTATTGACGTATTAAAACAACTTCCTTTTATTGATAGCGAAGAGTATTTAAACAATGCACTAAAAAACAAAAAAACTATTTTAGCCGAAGGTGCCCAAGGATCTATGCTCGATATTGATTTTGGAACCTATCCCTATGTGACTTCTTCCAATACAACAGCCGCCGGCGCTTGTACCGGTTTGGGCGTTGCGCCAAGTAAAATTGGTGAAGTTATCGGAATTTTCAAAGCCTATACCACCCGCGTTGGTTCAGGACCATTTCCTACCGAATTGTTCGATGAAGATGGCGCAACAATGGGAAAAGTTGGACAAGAATTTGGTGCAACAACAGGAAGACCACGTCGTTGCGGTTGGTTGGATTTGGTGGCATTAAAATATGCAGTTCAAATTAATGGAGTGACCCAATTAATTATGATGAAAGGTGACGTACTTTCTGGATTTTCAAGACTAAAAGCCTGTACTTCATACAACTATCAAGGAACTGAAATCAGCCACTTACCTTACAATATTGAAGAACACAATGTAACACCAATTTATACAGAATTTAAAGGTTGGAAACAAGATTTAACAGGAATGACAAGCGCTGCAACATTGCCAAAAGAATTGAATGATTACATTAAATTTATTGAGGATTTTGTGGAAGTGCCTATAAAAATTGTTTCAGTAGGTCCCGATAGAAAGCAAACAATAATGAGATAAAAAAATAAAAAAGCTTCAAATTTTGAAGCTTTTTTATTTTAATATAGTTTTACAATTTACATCCTACTTTTTCGTTAGTTTTGTACCAAAATAAATAAGTTTGAAAAAAATACTTTTCTTCGTTATCATACTTATTGGTATTTCAGGATTTTCACAAGCAAAAAAAATTAAGATCCTGCAAGCTGATAACACTTTTACAGATCCAAAATTTCCGGAGGCAACCATTTCCATTGGAAATGTATTTGTAGAACACGAAGGCGCAACATTGCGTTGCGACAAAGCTTATATTTACCAAGAAAAAAAGTTGGTGAAAGCCATGGGAAACGTTGTCATAAATCAGGGCGATACCATTGTACAAACCAGTAAATATGCCGACTATGATGCACAGTCAAAAATTGCAATATCTTGGGGAGATGTGGTTTTAAAAGACGATGTAATGACCCTGAAAACAGATACCTTGAGGTTTGACCGGGAAAATCAACAACTTTTTTACAAAAGTGGAGGAACAATTATCGACGCAACCAATGTTTTAGAGAGCCGTATAGGAAATTACTATTTACGCGAAAAAAAATTTCAAGCATTTACCAATGTTGTGGTGACCAATAAGGACAGCAAAGTAGTTTCAAATCACCTCGATTATTACACCAATACAGGAATTGCAGATTTACTGGGACCTTCAACCATAACCAGCAAACAAAATTCCATTTATACTGAAAATGGGCACCACAATTCAAAAACAAATATTTCATATTTTTTAAAGAATTCCAAAATATTTTATGGAGACCGAACTATTGAAGGTGATAGTTTATATTACAATAAAAACATTGAATTTGCTTCTGCAACAGGAAATATTATTGTAGTGGATACGGTAAATAATTCAATTATAAAAGGCGGTTATGCCGAATATTTTAAGCTGAAAGACTCTGTTTTTATCACCAAAAAAGCGGTCGCTATTTCTATCATAGAAAAAGATTCTGTTTTTATTCATGGCGATAAATTAATGGTTACAGGAAAAGTTGAAGATCGTATTGTGAGAGCCTTTAATCGTGTTAAATTTTTTAAATCAGATTTACAGGGAAAATGCGATTCTTTAATCACTTTTGAAAAAACCGGATTGACAAAATTAATCAGAAACCCGGTAATGTGGACACAGGGAAACCAAATAACTGGAGATACCATTCATCTATTATCAAATCCCAAAACAGAGCAACTTGACTCGTTAAAAATATTGTATAATGCTTTTATGGTCCAAAAAGATTCGACAGGATTTAGCCAATTAAAAGGCAAATTCATGTATGGAAAGTTTAAAAATAACGAACTAAAATCGTTAGATGTTGTTGGAAATAGTGAAGTTATTTTCTATGTCAGAAACGACCTTCAAGAATTGATAGGAATTACCAATATGAAAAGTAGTAAAAATATTTTTATCATTTTGGAAAATAATGAAATTGAAACCATCGATTTTATTCAAAAACCGGAAGGAAAAACATACCCACCTTCAAAAATTCCTGAAAATGAGAAAATTTTAAAAGGATTTGTTTGGAGGGAAAAAGAACGCCCGCTCAACAAAGAAGGTATTTTTATTTATGATGATATAGAAATTAAGAATAAAGAAATTAAAGACAAAGAAGTTATAGATAAAGAGGTTAAAGATAAAGAAGTAAAAGACAAAGAAGTTAAAGATAAAGAAATTACAAAAAATTGAAAGAGGATTTTTTTAAATATCAAGCACAAACATCTCCTTATCCATTGGCTATTGAAATATCCCATGCAATGGTAGTTATGTTTATGGGGCAAATGGCGAGCAATATTTGGATTTTATTGCCGGGGTTTCGGCAAATACACTGGGACACAATCACCCTAAAATTTCACAGGCTATAAAAGATCAGGTGGATAAATACACCCACGTAATGGTTTATGGAGAATTTGTACAACAACCACCTGTGGATTTATGTAAATTGTTGGTAGCAAATTTACCAAAGCCTCTTGAAACGGTATATTTAACAAATTCAGGAACAGAAGCCACTGAAGGCGCAATAAAATTGGCAAAGCGTTTTACTGGAAGAAGCGAAATTATTGCGGCAAAAAATGGCTATCATGGCAATACACAAGGATCAATGAGTGTCTGTGGTGCCGAAGAACAAAACAGGGCATTTAGACCATTAATACCAGGAATAAAATTTATTGAATTCAATAATTTAATCGATTTAAATAAAATAACCACCAATACCGCAGGCGTAATTTTAGAAACCATTCAAGGTGGTGCGGGCTTTATTGAACCCCAAAATAATTATTTGAAAAAGGTTCAAGATAAATGTAATGAAGTTGGCGCATTGTTAATTTTGGATGAAATACAATCTGGAATCGGCCGAACGGGAAAATTATTCGGATTTAAAAATTATAATGTTGTTCCTGATATTATTATTGCAGGAAAAGGTTTGGGTGGCGGAATGCCAATTGGTGCATTTATTTCTTCACACCAAATTATGAGTTGCTTAATACAACAGCCAAAATTGGGTC
>JBAZGP010000418.1:0-3527 GCA_041652835.1 Lutibacter sp.
TAAGAAGGCTTCCTCCGAGTTAGGTGAGTTTTTCAATTCTCCGCTTGGCTTCAAATTTGTTATTCATGACACAACAAATGAAAATTAAGCAAATATTTGCTTTCAAAAAGATCGAGATCCGAGAGTCGGACTTCGGTCTTTTACTTTTTAATTGGTTCTCACTGGTAGAAAAGCATAACAAAGCAAACTTCAAATTTATTTAATTTATTTGACAACAATTGATTTAAATCGTATAATTGATTTATTTGAGTTGAAGAAAGAGAAAGAAATCATTTTTTGTTGTTAACATCAATTTTCTTGTTGTTTTTCGTTTGTTTTACTGGACTTCCCCAGACGAAAGATATTACACCTTAATCAAGTACTTATTACAGAAATGTTACCCGGGTGCCGTTTACTTTTAACGAGGACTTTGGGTTAGCATTATTTGAATCTTGTGATTCCGCCCATTATTCCTATCCAAAACAAATTGCAAACCAAATTCAGATTTTGTGTCATTGCTAAATCAACGGGTTACAATTTGCTCATTAACAAAAAAAGTTGTTTGTATTCCCATTGAAAGATTTACTGGTTTAACCTAGGTGGAACCTAACCAAGCCTATTGTGAGAGGGCAACTCAGGCGATTGGTCATTCTTTTTTGTATATGAGGAAGCCGGGTATTTTGCACCCTCATCGCGTGATTGATCAAACTAAAAAAATATTTTCGTGTTTTGGAGAATTAACATGGTAAAGCTAATAAATATATCAAAAGATTTTTATGTTAAAGAAAATCAAAGTTCTTTCACTTTAGGGAAGATCGACCTTTCTTTTCCAGACAAAGGGTTAATTTCCATTGTTGGAAGAAGCGGGAGTGGGAAAACAACTCTCTTGAATATTATTGGCGGTATTATTACTCCAGATACCGGTAAAGTTTTTTATGAGGATTTGGACTCAGATGCATTAACAAGTTCACAATACGACTTTATTAGGAATAGATATATCGGGTTTATTTTTCAAGATTTTTATTTGATCGAAAAATTAACCGTATTTGAAAACATAAAAATAGCTTTGGACTTACAAAATTATTCTGAAACAAAAATAAATGAAAAAATCGAATTTGCTTTGGGTAAACTGGATATTTCACACTTAAAAGATCGAAATATCTCCGAATTATCTGGGGGAGAAAAGCAACGTGTATCAATTGCAAGAGTACTGGCCAAAGGATGCCATGTCATTTTAGCCGATGAGCCCACCGGAGCTTTAGATGAAGCAACGGCGAAATCCGTTTTAGAGATTTTGAAAACCTTATCTCAATCGATTTTAATTATTTTGGTTACCCATGATAAAGAATATGCCTTCAATTTTAGCGATCGAGTAATCACATTAAGAAATGGGAAAATAACCAAAGACGAGAAACTAAAGGACCTATCGGATTATTCTCCCAAAAAGCTTCAGATTATTTCTGAGAAATTGAAGTTCAAGAATATCTGGTCTTTATCCAATAAGGTTTTAACAAAAAAAATCAAGAAGTTTGTTTTTGCAATCCTTTTTTGGATAGTCAGTTCGGTTCTTTTAATGGTAAGCGTTAATTTAGCTTTGCTAAACAATCAGGATTTTGTTTACGAGTCTCTTCAAGAAAACAACACTACTCATTTTAAAGTTGTAAATAAATCATTTCTGGAGGGGGGACCACTTGGGCGGATTGATATTGATTCCTTTGACCAGTCCCAATTTCCAACCATGCAATTTAACGTTAGTTACAATACCAATTATTTATTTGATTATTCCTCTTTTCAATCGAATCCATACGAAATGGATGGCACTTTAGAATTTTTTTACGGGCAAACAGTTTTCAATTATATTGAGATTGTTGATGAAATTGCATTAAGCGGTGAAAATATTATTCCTTTATTGGATAATGAAATGGTGATAACCGATTATATTGCCAGTAACTTAATTTATAGAAATATACTAAATTCGGAAAATGTCAACGGCGTGAAAGGACAAAAAATTGCCATTTTTGGTAAAGAAATCACAATTAAAGATATTATTCCCACGGATTATACATTTTTTTTGTCAGAAGAAATGGTTGAGTTTTATGAAAACTCATATCCCAAGTTTCTGAATGCGAATGAATTTTTAGAGAAACAGAAGAATGAATATAAAACGGTATATATGAATAATGCGACTTTAAATTTTATTGATACTAATGATGCTGTTTTCTCGGTAAAAAGGGAAGAACTCATTTTTAACATATATTCTTTAGACCATTATGTTTTTGAGGAAGCTGCTTATCTTGGAAGCATCCCCTCTGATAATCAGGAAATTATGGTAGATGTTATTTTTTTAAGAACAGTATTAGGCGAAGACGTTACTACCCTAGAAAATTTAGGTACTTTTTTGAACAAAAACTATGAGATCGAGTTCTATGATCAGGAACATGAACTTAGGAAAGAAACTTTTGAAGTCGTTGGGATTATTTATTCTTCATATGGAGGAATGTTTGTTTCTAATGAGGAATTTTTATATCTTGAAACCCACTTCGCCCCCAAAAGAGTGGAAGACTTTATTATGGGATATTCGGTGACTTTAGGAAGTAACAAAGACAATTTGCCCTTTATTGAGCAAATCTTGGCAAACGATCAATTTATATATACATATTTTAGTGAAGACCTTTTAAAAGGCTATAATTTTATTCAAGATTCGAAAGAACTATTTAACTATTTCTCTTTATTTTCATTAATATTCCTTGTTTTGGTGATCTATTATTTTACCAGTTCTTTCATTTCTGACAACAAAAGGATCGTTGGGATATTGTCATCTTTGGGGTGCCGAAAAAACGACTTTACCCTTATTTTCATTTTTGAAAACATAAAGATATTTTTCATTTCCATTTTTCTTTCTTCAATATTGCATGTGCTGATCATGAACTATTTAGGGAATTACGTTCAGCAAACAATAAACGTTAATCTTAATGTATTACGTTATGTTTTTGCTTCAGTTCCATTGGTTGTGATCGTTATGGTTGCCATTTCCTTACTTTCTTCCTTTATTCCGATAAATAGATTAAGAAAAAAGGATTTAGTAAAAATCATTTACGATATTTAAAGCCCGTAATGAAATGGAATTGATTGTCAGCCATGATAAAGTAGATAAGTAAACAGAAATATTCCAACAAACCAGTTCACACGCAGGTGTGAACTTTTTTTTGGAGACTGAAACAACACCTTGTTTTCTCTTCTTAGAATATTGCATAGCTTATTTGGATTTCAACCGACGGGTTAAATTAATGCAATGGATTCTTCTTTCCGTGTTATAATATTACAGTAAATCAAGATTATGATTTCAAGTGTGAAAGCTGGTGGTTTTTTGGATAAAGTGTTTATAATCATTGCCATCGTTGCCGGTTCGTTGTTCTTGCTTTTGGTGATTGTTTCCTTTTTGTGCTTCGCCATCGGCATTTTACGTTTTCCCCAATTGGATTTATCCAATGAAAAAGTTACCAAAGGAACGGTTTATGAAGGGGTCACCCCTTTGATAAAAGAGTCAT
>JBAZGP010000419.1:0-3526 GCA_041652835.1 Lutibacter sp.
TTGATATCTTCAGTATAAAAATATTTTGAATAGGAAATAGCATATTTAAATAATTTTTTTGCGTCAATATTTTTGCTAAAGCCTACGGTAGCAACAGTTACATCCCATTTTGGGACAAATTCACTGTAATAAATTCCAGATAAACTGGCAAATATGCCATTGGAGTGTGCATAGGTAATTTGTGGAGTTATATTATATTGTGCAATGCCAATGTCACGTCCCGAAAAATAAGTGTCACTATTATATGTTGCAGAAACATATAAAAATTGAAAATTAGAAATAGATGCAGTCAATTCATTTATCAATTCATCTTCCCTAAAAAGTTCATCTATTAAATCATCAATTTCCTTTTCTTTTGTAGATTCTTGTGCCTGTACAAAAAACAGGCCTGAAATCCATAATAAAATTGTGAGGTATTTTTTCATTGGTAAATTCAAATTAAAAAGTGGCTGAGTTACCTCAACCACTTATCGCTTAAATAATTATTTATTAGTTTCCTCCGTTACCATTCTTACGCTGTTTTCTTTGCTCTTTAACAGTTTCTCGCAATTCTGTACCGCCTTGAACCCCTTCATTCATTTGCATTCTGTTGCGTATTTGCTGGCGTTGTTCACTTGTCATCGTATTCCTAAATGCTTGCTTGCTTTCTTGTATGCTTTTTCTGTGTTCTTGCATCAAGGCTTTTTGAGTTTCGGTTAATGTTGCCAGTAGGGCATCGTGGCGTTCTTGTTGGCTTAGGGTATTGTTATCAAAAATAGCCAGTTGTTCTTTGGTAAGACTTGCTTTAAACAATTCTCTTTTTTCTTTAATTTTGTCTCTTTGCTCTTGAATTAATTGCTTTTGTTGCTCAGTTAGCGTTTCTTCAGCAACCATGTTTCTGGCTCTGTTTTGGTTTTGTTGTGCATCAGCGCTTGAAATTCCAATTAGGAGTCCAAATGCAATTAAAGCGATTATTTTTATTGATTTCATCTTTTTAATTTTTAAATTATTTCTATTTTTATGAACGTCCTGCTGTTTAGACCGCCTTATTTAAAAATAGTTTGAAATTTTGAAAAAACTAAACTTAATTAGGAAGCACTTCTTCATACACCAATTCTTCTAACACATAATTGTCTACAAATTCATCAATTTCATTATCTGAAACAAAAAGTGACGTTATTAAAATATCGTTTTCGTCAGGTTCTGCTTGAGCCAATCCATAATTTTTTAAATGGTCAATGCTATCTGAAACAATTGAAGGAGTATTATCAATTGATGGAAGCAAATTGGGTTTAAAAACTGTTAATGCAAAAATTATTGCAATTGATGCCGCAACAGACCAAACAATTCTTTCTCTTGAAAAGATATTGAGCCTTCCTCCTCTTTTGTTTGAAACTTTCTCTAATATATCGATTTTCGATTTAGAGAAATAATCTTTAGGTACATGAAGACCTAATTCTTCTGAATGTATTTCATGTATTTTTCTATCAAATGAAATTTGATTCTCGGTATCGGGTTTTGATTCTATATGATTGTTCCCTTTTTTCATAATATAGGTTAGACCTTATTTTTTGTTAATAGTTCAACATCCAGCATATTTTTTTCAATATGCTTTACGGTACTGTAATAGGAGGACTTTAAAGTTCCTTCTTTAATTCCTAAAATGTCTTCCATTTCTCGAAATTTTAAATCGTCAAAATACTTCATTTGAAATATGATACGTTCTTTTTCGGGCAATTCAGAAAGAATTCGCTGCAATTTTAATTGAATTTCATCACCTTCGAAATAGGAATCTCCCACTAAATTATTTATATATTTCTGACTGACATCATCTATAGATAAATAATTTTTCCTTTTATTTTCTTCCAAAAACCTGATAGATTCATTGTATGCAATTCTATACATCCAAGTATGTAATGTGCTGTTTTGCTTAAAGTTTGGAAGGTTTTTATAAACTCTTAAAAATGTATTTTGAAGCACATCATCCGTATTTTCATGGGTTATAACTAATTTTCTGATATGCCAATACAAGCGTTCCTGATAAAGGTCCAATAATTTCTTAAAAGCTTTATCCTTTTCTTTATTGTTCAATAAACTTTTTATGAATTCACCCTCGTTAGTCAAACTATCTCTTGTTTAATTAGTAAAAACAGCGTCAATTTACGATATCTATAGTAATTTTCTTCAACTGTATTGTAACTTAAATTAGACCCTTAAAAAGCTGAAAAGTTTATAAACTTCTGAATTTTATTTTGCGTTAAGGACAGAACTGTTTGTTTGAGCTCTTTTTCAGTTGCTTTTCGCAACTGAAAAAAGCGAGCAGTGATGGCCTGACCCGCCAGTTGGCGGGTAACGCCCAAATTTTAAATAAAACTTTCTAAAGCCAACTCGTAACTTTGCAGTCCAAATCCTGCAATAACACCTTTTGCATTTGGTGCAATATAGGAAGTATGGCGAAATTCTTCACGTGCATAAACATTTGAAATATGGACTTCAATTACCTGAGTTTCAATGCCTTTAATGGCATCACCAATGGCAATGGAAGTGTGGGTATAAGCGCCAGCATTTAAAATAATGCCATCAAAACTAAACCCGACTTCGTGCAATTTATTAATGATTTCCCCTTCAATATTGCTTTGAAAATAATGCAATTCAACATCGGCATATTTCTTTTTTAAGCCTTCAAAAAATTGCTCAAAAGTTAAATTTCCGTAAATGGCTGGTTCGCGTCTGCCCAATAAATTTAAGTTGGGGCCGTTTATGATAAGTATTTTCATTACTGGTGTATTTTAATGTAAATATATTGATTATTTTTATCAAATGAAATGGAATAGCGCTTTACACGATTATCAGTTTTATTTAAAAATAGAAAAAGGCTTGTCGCAAAATACCATTGATAGTTATTCCCGTGATGTAAAGAAGCTGATGTTCTATTTGGAAGAAAATGAAATGATTATTTCCCCCATTTCGCTAAATCAAGAGGATTTTAAGCAATTTATTTACGAAACTTCCAAACACATTAATGCGCGTTCACAGGCACGCCTAATTTCGGGAATTCGAAATTTTTTCAATTATTTAATTTTTGAAGATTATCGAAAAGACAATCCGACCGAATTGATTGAAACACCTAAAATTGGTCGAAAATTACCTGATACTTTGTCCTTAAAAGAAATAGATTTATTGATTGGTTCCATAGATTTAAGCGAGCCTCAAGGCGAGCGAAACCGTACAATCATTGAAACTTTATACAGTTGTGGTTTGCGCGTTTCTGAACTTACGAATTTGAAAATTTCCGATTTATTTTTTGAAGAAGATTTTATTCGGGTCATTGGAAAAGGCAATAAACAACGTTTTGTGCCCATAAATTCACAAACCCAGAAGTATATTTTATTTTACTTAAATGCGATTAGAACTCATATTGAAGTCCAAAAAGGATTTGAGGACACGGTTTTTTTAAATAGAAGAGGGAAAAAATTAACGCGTGTTATGATTTTTACCATTATTAAGGATTTAGCCATTAAAGCCGGTATTAAAAAGAAGATAAGTC
>JBAZGP010000420.1:0-3518 GCA_041652835.1 Lutibacter sp.
TCATTCCGAACGCAGTGAGGAACCTCATCTTGTCATTCCCTTTCCTTTTGTCATTCCGAACGCAGTGAGGAACCTCCTCATGTCATTCCCTTTCCTCATGTCATTCCGAACGCAGTGAGGAACCTCATCTTGTCATTTCCTTTCCTTTTGTCATTCCGAACGCAGTGAGGAATCTCATAAATTTACCGTATTATTGTATTGAAAAACCCAACCACCAAAAATGAAAATACTCATCGCAGTAGATTCCATAAACATAAACGACAGCAGCGGCTCTAAAGCCAATGTTGCGCTCATTACCAACCTTGCAAAAGCAGGATTTGAAGTGAAAGTTTACCATTACACACAAAAAAACATTCAATTGCAGGGAGTTGCCTGTGTATCAATTCCTGAAAAAAAACGGAATGTCATGTTTGTGTTGAGTAGGATGCAACGCATTTTTACACGTAAAACCGGAATCCATGTACATCAATTTTTAGAGAAGGTATTTGGTTTTTCATTTACTTTTTTTAATGATACCAATAGTATTGTCAACGCCCTGAAAAAGGAAGTCTCTTTTGCCCCCGATTTGGTGTTAACCTTAAGTAAAGCAGCAAGTTTCAGACCTCATTATGCTTTATTGAAACTCCCAAAGTGGCATCAAAAATGGATGGCTTATGTTCATGACCCTTATCCATTTCATTATTATCCACGTCCTTATAATTGGGTTGAACCCGGATATGAAAAAAAGGAATTATTTTTTAGGAAAGTTTCAGAAAAAGCAGCCTATAGTGCCTTTCCGAGTCAATTGCTAAAAGAATGGATGGGCAGTTATTTTTCAAATTTTTTAAAAACAGGGATAGTCATACCGCATCAAAGTATCAAACTGGGTGAACCAAAAATTCTTCCAGAGTATTTTGATAGTGCTAAATTTAGTCTATTGCATGCAGGAAACTTAATGGCTGAGCGGCCTCCGATTGGTTTAATAGAAGGTTTTAAATTATTTTTAGAAAAAAACATTGAAGCAAAACAACAAACTCAATTATTATTAATAGGACCAAGTGACTTTAAAGAGCTATTAAAAAATTTCCAAAAAAGCACGGAACAATTAACAGTAATAAATAAAAGTTTATCGTTTCAGGATGCATATTTTTTACAAACACAAGTTTCAGTTAATATAATTTTAGAATCGAAATCCGAAATAAGTCCATTTTTACCAGGCAAATTTCCTCATTGTGTAACTGCCAATAAACCAATTTTACTACTGTGCCCATATTATAGCGAATCGAAGCGATTGTTAGGAGCCGATTATCCTTATTGGGCGGAAGTAGATGATAAAGAATCAATATGCAGTATTATTGAAAAAATGTATAAACAATGGTTATTAGATTCAGATAATTTTAAGCTTAATAGAGATGATTTGACACATTATGTATCAGAAAAGCATTTAAAAGAAATTATTGATAATTTGTAATAATGAAGCGATTTACTATTTTAATTACTACTAAAGATCGAATTGAAGCTTTGAAATACACGCTTCAAAAAATAAATAACTTAATTGAACGACTGGATGTTGCTTGTATAATTTGCGATGATGGCTCAAGTGATGGAACTTTTGAGTTTGTAAAATTAAATTATCCAACAATTCATTTAATTCAAAATAAAAAAAGTCAAGGTTTAATTTTTAGTAGGAATAGAATGATGGATTTGGTAAAGTCAACATTTGCAATTTCTTTAGATGATGATTTGAATTTTTTAAGTGAACATCCATTAGAAAAAATTGAAGCTTTTTTTAATGCGAAAAATAAATGTGCTGTTATTAGTTTTCGAATATTTTGGGGAATTAAAGAGCCATTAACGCATAGTACAAATCAAAAACAGATAAGAATAAATAGTTATGCCGGAGGTGCCCATGCTTTTAGAATGGATGCTTGGAAAGAAATACCAAATTACCCCAGCTGGTTTGTTTTTTATGGAGAAGAGGATTTTGCTTCATATCATTTATTTATGAAAAAATGGGAGATCTATTATTTACCTGAAATATTAACACACCACAGGGTAGATTTAAAAAACAGAAAGAAGCAGAAAGATTATATTCAACGATCAAGAAGAGGTTTACGTTCTGGTTGGTTTTTAATATTCATGTTTTATCCCTTAAAAGTAATTCCGAAAATATTTTCATACACTCTTTTTATTCAATTTAAAAATAAAATAGTAAAGGGCGATTTTAAAGCGGGTATTTCAATTGTTTTAGCTTTAATTGATGTATTTTTAAATTTTCCTAGAATATTTAAAAATTCAAAAAGATTGAGTAATGTTCAATATATAGAATATAAAAGTTTGACTACAGTACCTTTATATTGGAAACCAGAAAATGAAAGTTAGATAAGAGTTAAGTGATGTATTTAAAAATTAAAAATATTTTAAAAGGACACTATTATTACTTGTTAAAATTAAAAAGCAAGCTGTTTTATGGAAATCCAGTATTGGTTTTAATGTATCATAGAATTAATAATGAAATAGGAACAAACCTAAAAGGCATAACGGTTACTCCGCAAATTTTTGAAGAACAGGTAATATATTTTAAAAATAAGTTTACGGTTTTAAAATTTAATGATAGTTGGAAAGGGCTAAAGAAACCTGGTATTATTCTAACTTTTGATGATGGATATGCTGATAATTTTTTGAATGCGCTTCCTATTTTGGAAAAATACCAAATACCTGCAATTTTTTTCATTACAACAAAAAACATAAATACAAAGTATGAGTTTTGGTGGGACAAATTTGATTGTATTTATGAGAGTTTAAGTGAATGGTATTATGTGCCAGGCGAAAAAGATAAAGTTTCTAAAAAAGAGCACTCTTTTAAAGTGATGACTACCAAAGTTGCAAAATTGACATCAAATGAAAAAGAGAAATGGTTTAAAGAATTTGAACATATCAATAAAATTCAATTTAAGGAAAGAGACGCATTTAGATCACTTTCAGAAGCTGAATTAAAAAAAATTATTAAGCACCCATTAATTACTGTTGGTGTTCATACACATAATCATTTTTCTTTTAAGGAATTAGATGAAAAGGAACAACTTGATGAACTTTTATTATCAACTAATTTTTGGAAGAAGAATTTTTCTATTGAACCAAAATTATTTGCTTTTCCTCATGGGAGTTATAATTCAAAATCAGTTGAGGTATTAAAAAAACTTGGATTTAGTCATTTATTTTTGGCAAATGATTATTATTCAAATTCCAAACAAAAAAATAACGGAATTATATATAGAATTATTATGCCTAATATTACTGGAGAAAAATTGGAGAAACGATTAAAACATTTTACTTAAATTTATTCAATAAATGCGATATTTATGCAATATATAAAAACCATAGCAATAATTCCCGCTCGGGGAGGCTCCAAAAGACTTTTAGGCAAAAATACATTGCTTTTGGGAGGTATTCCGTTGCTGGCACATTCTATTTTATATGCCCAAGCAAATGCTGAATTTATTGAAAAGTATTTTATTGAAAATCCAAAATGCGCAGTT
>JBAZGP010000421.1:0-772 GCA_041652835.1 Lutibacter sp.
CAAAACTCTTTCAAATCTTTGACCAATGGTTTAGGCAATGCGATAATTTAGCCTGTGATTGTCCACAAAGCTGCATGGTCAGCACAATTTAGCGGATATAACTCAATTGGTAGAGTACCTGTCTAAGTAGGTAATTGCAAGTTCAAATCTTGTTATCCGCTCTTGCGCTAGATATCTAGTGCATAGCCTGGGATGCAAACGCCATAACGGATAGGTCGGTGGTTGTAATTGCCACGTCGGAAACGTAACCGACACTTTGTACCCTTAATTCAGTGGCAGAATAGCTTTCTCATAAAGAGTTAGTCCGCAGTTCGATTCTGCGAGGGTACACTAGGGCAATGGGGGAACAATTTTACTTTATTTTATTTTTTTAGGAGGTTGATATGTATTTTGATTTAGCAGTTCCTTTTGATTTAGATTCTTTTTTCACAAAAAGAGTAGTGGCATATACTAGACCTTTTTATGAAACTAAAGGATCTTATACCGTAGAAAAAGACGGTAAACTTTTCATCGTTTTAAATGCCTTGGGAATTAGTAAAGAAGATTTGACTGTTGAGGTCGAAAATGATCAATGCTATTCTGGATGGCAAGTTTTAAAAGTGAAGGGTTCAACACAAAACGATGTTATTGATAAAAACTTCTCTTTGACTTGGAGTTATTCATCCCCAAAACCAATTACTAAAATTGAAAAAACTGTAAAAGATGGTTTGGTTACTCTTGAAGTAACTTTCGATGAACCAGTCAAGCCAAATGTTAAGATTTTGGATAAATA
>JBAZGP010000421.1:782-3508 GCA_041652835.1 Lutibacter sp.
ATAAATAATTAGTCGTTATCCTCCATTGCCCTAACTTAGTTTTTATTACAGTTTTATAAATATCAAAATCCAATTAAGGAGGTGAACCATCTACACTACCCCATAAAAGTATTATTTCGTGGAAATTAAACATATAAAAGGAAAACAAATATAAAATAAATATAAAATAAAAAAATAAAATCTAAAAAAATAAAAAATCAAAAATAAATTATATAAAAAGAAAAGGAAAATTAAAAAATGGCAAAAACTAAAGGATTGGAATTACCACAACAGCGAGGAACTTTCGAAGTTAAGGGTATTGTTATAGGAACACAGAAGGAAAAATTTGCGACCAGCACGAAGACAAAAACAGGCAAAGATTTCCGTTCCGTAAATTTTGGCATTACCTTTGATAAGAATCAAACCCTGTTTGTGGGACTTACTGGTATGCCACAAGAGAAAGTTTATTTCTCTAAAAAGGGCGAAAAGGGTGCAAAACCTGATGTAAAAACAGTTGATTGGAAAGATCGTCATACCTTTAAAAACGAAGGTTATACTCTTATTGGTGTAAATTGTGGTTTGGTAAAAACCACTAAAGATGGCAAGGAAGTTAATGACATTCAACGTCTAACTCCTTTCGATGCCTGTAAATATATTGAAGAGAATTTGAAGGATGGAGAATCAGTTTATATTCGTGGTAATATTGAATATTCTCATTATGCCAATCAAGCTGGTGAATTACAACATAATTCGAAGTTGGTGATTACTCAAATTTCGTTGTGTAAACCTGTTGATTTTGAAGCAACTGATTTTGCTCCTGATGCCCAATTTACTCAACCTTTTGTGTTTATGGGTATTAGCAAAGAAGAATCTGGATTTTTGGTAGATGCAAAAGTTGTTAATTATGCAACCGTCGAAGATACACAGTTTACTATTGAAAATGAAAAACTTGCTACTAATTTTAAGAAAAATGTCAAACCATATACTGCCTTAAAAACTTGGGGAGATATTAGAACTCTAAAGAATACTGATACTGTCGAAGAAAGTACTTCGGATGATGGCTGGGGAGAAAAGAATGCCATGGATCGTGTTACTGGTCAATATCGTAAAACTTTCATTATTACTGGTGCAGATCCTGAATCTCTTGATCGTGAAACTTTTACTGAATCTTTATTGGATAAAGCTATTGAAACTATGAATGCTAATGAAAGTGCTAAAAAAGATTTTGGAGACGGAGATGAAGATTGGGGTGGAGATAGTAAAATTAGTGGTGAAAAGAAAAATGATGATGATGAGGCTTGGTAATCATGAATAAAATTGTAATGAAAATTCAATCGGACGAAGACGAAGTATCCTCATTCATCAAAATGAAAGACCATCCTGATGAAAGTGAATTAGATATGATTGTTTTATGTTTTAGGAATTTGCTTGAAAAAGCAGATTATACGCCAGAAGAAATTCGTAGTATTTTAAAAGGAGAATAAATGAAATATACAAAAAATGTACTTAAGGTCGATATTTCAAATTTTAGACATTACTGGCGAGGAATTCCTAAGATTGGCAAAACAACGCTTTTTAGAGATTTGCTCGTTGAAAGCTATGGCGACACAAAGTTTGGCTTATTAATTTCCCCAGGAAATGAAACAGGTTATAAAGCTCTTAGTGATATCATCGCTCATGAAACTCCTACGTGGGAAGACTTCGTAGAAACTATTGATGATCTTGTAGAGCATAAAGAAGATAATGAATTTAAGCTTGTAGCAATTGATACTGTAGACGAATTGGTTTCAATTGCTTCAGACAAAGTTCTTAAAGTTCATTTTGCAAGAAAGAATGAAAAAGCTTTTACTCTTAACGCCGCGCTCGGAGGGTTTGGACAAGGACACATCATGGTTCAAGATTTGATTAATGATCAAATCCGTAGACTTGAACTCGCTGGATATGGGCTTGTTTTTATCAGTCACACTAAGATTAAAGAAATTAAAGGCAAAACTGAAGAAGACACTTATAGTCAATTGACCTCCAATATGGAAAGTCGATTTGACAAAATCTTCGCTGATAAAGCTGATGTGATTGCAACTTTTATGACCGTTAAAAATGTTAAAGATAATAAGCTTGAAGGGACTTCTCGCTATATTTTCTTCCGTAATGATGGCTTTGTTGATGCTGGATCTCGTTTCAATAATATGCCTGAAAAAGTTGAAATGTCTGCAAAAAATTATCTTGAAGCATTTAATCAAGGTGTAATTTCTTCATTTGGCAAACCTGTTGATCAAAAAGAAATTGAAAAAATGCGCAAGGAAGAGGTTGCCAAGCGTGATGCAGAAGCTGCAAAATATGTCGCAAAAGCAAAAACTGGAAGTGTTGAAAATGCAGATTCATTAACTTCTATTGAAGCTTATGTTGAACTAATTGACAAAGAAATCGCATCTCTTGACAAAGAGGGCAAGCGTCAAAAACAAGAAGAGCTTAAGGAACATAATGTCCCCACTAAATATAAAGAAGTTACCGACATTGAAGTTCTCAAGACTATCTTGAAAGTTGTTTCAAGCAAGTAAGGTAAGTAAAGTAATAAGGAAATTCTTATTATAATAAATAGGTAGGGCATATAGATTTGTTTGTCCTACCTATTGTTATAAAAAAGAAAGAGAGTTAATTATGGAAATAAAAACAACTCGAAAATGTAAGGTGTGTAAAAATCTAATTGTGTTGGAAACGGATAAATTCGTTCCTCACAATAAAGATGA
>JBAZGP010000422.1:0-3506 GCA_041652835.1 Lutibacter sp.
TAGACTTACCGCCAACTGTTAACCATTACCTTGCACCACGCAGGGGCGGGGGTTATTACAAGACACAAGAAGCAAGAATTTGGGAATCTACCGAAGGTTACAAATTAAAGCGTAAGTGTGAGAAATTCGGCAAGGCAAAGGTTGAGGTGTTCATTGAATATTATTTTAAAGACGATAGAAGCGATGTCAGTAATCGTACTAAGATATTGCACGATTTACTGCAAGAGATGGGGATTGTGGATAATGATAGACAAATTTATGCTAACCATGAATTTAAGAATATTGATCCAACTAACCCCCGGGTAGAAATTGAGGTATTAAAATTTGAAAAAAGCAATAGCGGTCACCGCAATCTTTATGTCAATAATACTAAATGTTATTGTCAAGTGTGCCACCAACAGGTGAATAAAAAAGATGCTACAAGTATTTGTTTAGATTGTTTTAAAAAGATAAAGGAGGAAAAATGAAAGATTCAATTGTTATAATAGTTTTATGCTTAATAGCATTTTTCTTAGGCTCATTGTATGGAAAAAACTACGAGCAAAACCATGTTCAGCGTTATGATTTAACTTGTCCATATGGGGAAGGGAATTTGAAATAAATGTTAGCTGCTATTATTCCTTACCATAAAAATGAATTAGGTTTAGTGTCGGTGTTGATAAACCTGCAAGCCCAAGCTCGGCCCCACGACCTTACCACCGTCATTATCGTGGATACTTCCGAAAACCAAAAGGGGAAAGAAATCGCCCAAAGATATTTGTCGCGTAGTCCGATTAATGCTTATGTCGTTGTTAAGCCGTTACACATTTATCAATCCTGGAATGAAGGAATAAAGTTGGCGGAAAATATGGATTGTCTGATTATCAATGATGACATTTTGATGCCCAACAATTTCTTGCAGAACTTGTCCCGGTCCCGGTTCCTTTGCCCTAAATCACTTTGTTTTGTCCCCCGGACTCCGGTAATGTCGTATGTCGGTACTTACCCACCGTCTTGTTTTTCATGGCAGTCTGTTCCGGTTATTTATCCCAGTCAATTAAAGCCGACCGGCTGGATGCCGGGATTTGTTTTTTATTTGACAGCAGAGTGTATTAAAAAAGTGGGTTTGTTTGATGAGAAAATGCTTGTATGGTACGGAGACAATGATTATGGCCGTCGGATAAAACAACAAGGGGAAATAACTATGTTGCCGGATTATGTTTACCATTACGGCAACCAATCATACAATTATTTTGATCCAGTGATTAAAAAACAAATTTACCGTGATCGGGAATATTATTTGGAAAAGTGGAAGAAAATATAGTATTACTAATCTGCATCCGGGCAAGGCTGTTGTTTTACCGCCCTTGCAAAAACCACTGTACTATTACCAAACTTCTCACATTCGCCTTCTACCCACTCATTCTCCCATCTTGGCGCACACGCCCCGGGGTTGCCAAAATCTACTAATTCAGTTGCCGGTGTCGGCAAGTCAATTCCGCTATCCCCCGGGCAAATAGGCTCTAGTGCAGATAATTCGGCTATTTCTGCTGGTCTTAATGGTGCTTCGCAAGTCATATAGAAAATTGTCCTCTTAATTAAAATGGAACTAACCCGTTTGAATCATCTGATTCTAATTTTTTAGTATCTTTTGAATAGGTAAACTTACCCTTATCAATCATTTTAAGTATAAATACGATAGCCTCAACAATTGCTAAATTTCTTATTACCAGCCAATTTACCGTTATTTCCCCTGTAGTTAGGGATAGTCCGGCCACTATGGTAGGTAAGGTTGCCAATAACACTAATCTCCCGCCTTCTTTAAAAGCCTCTAACCAAGCTGTAACTGTTGGATCTGTCATTGGTGGTAAAATTAAATTAGAACCTCCCATAAAATCCTCCTATCTACTTTCTTGTAAATGCTCTTTTACATCTGCTTTTATAGTTGCAATATCATTAATCATTGGTTGAAGTTTCAAATCCATATATTCTTTATCCGGTAGATTTTTTATAACATTCTGTAATTCTTTTATATCATCGCTTTGATTTCTATTTTCTGTTTCAATCGCCAAGACCCTAGCTTTAATTGCAGTCGTTGAAGCGACATAGGTAACAACCATCGTAAAAACGGCAGCAATAATATTCCAAAGGTTAGATCTAAACCAAGATTGTGGATTTTCGTTTTTCATAAACTTTTTTTATTTCTAAAAAACCTTTTTGTCTTTTTTAATTTTGTTTTTTCTTTAACTTTTTCTAAATATCTTTGGTTTATAAAATTATCAATAATTCTTTTTCCATAAGCAGTAAATAAATATTTTGGCATTAAATCAAAAATATCAGCTTCTCTTAATTCTTTATTTGTATACTTACCATGTAAAAACTTATGATCTTGATTACAAATTGTAATTAAATTAGAAGGACTATTATTTTTTTTATCGCAATCCAAATGATGAATTTCTAAGTTTTTTTTAGCATGACACAATTTACACCGATATTTATCCCTTAACATAACAATATTTCTGTTCCTATAAAAAGTTCGGTTGTATTCATTCTTTTTATAAATACATTTAGAACAACATCTTGGATAATGAGCATTTGATCTTATTGCCTTACCACAATATTTACAATTAATTAAATATGGTTTAACAATCATATTTTGATTATGACTATTGCCACTGCTTATGTCAAGGTACTGCTAACTATTCAAAATTTCTACTACTTTTTTGACCTTACTTTTTAAATTTTGTAAGTCAGATTGTGCTTTTTTAAGTTCAGTTTCTATAGAAGTTATTGGTGGGATAGTCGGGGTTGTAACCGGATTGAGTAATTCAGGTGTCCATTTTAAACCTAAATAAGAAATGATCCCTCTAGCTACTCCCTTTGACATTCTGGTTAAATTTTCATCAACTTTTAGAAAAGCATTATCACCATCAATAAAGCCACATTCCACTAAACAAGCTAATGGTATAGTATCATGGACAAAGCCTAATTTTCCCCACTGGTTAGTTGCTTCATCTTTAACTCCACGATTAGGAAGTCCAGTTTCAGCAACGCAAGCATCATTAATAAACTGAGATAACTTCTTTGATTCAACCGAATCATGGTAATACCAAGTCTCCATGCCATGACCGCCACCGGCGTTTATATGAATCTCTACACACAATTCTATTTGTGAGGCTCTTTGGTTAATCCAATTGATTGTTGGTGTTAAATCAATATCATCAGGAACACGCAAAGTAGATAAACCATGTTTTTGTAACATAGTTACACATCTATCGGTAATCTTTATAGCTAAATCACGTTCAATTAAACCACTTGAAACTGCCCCTGGATCTTGAGTAAAATGTCCGGCTGATAAGCAAATAGATGCTGGCATATATTTATCTTCCTACTTATATTTTACTTCATTATTTGATAATTAAACATTCCCATAAAGTGCTTTTCTCCGTTTTTGGCTTAGAACATCAGTAATACTTTTAAAATTACCTTTTGGTTGTTGTGACAATAAAGATGTAATATTTTTTCTG
>JBAZGP010000423.1:0-3504 GCA_041652835.1 Lutibacter sp.
AGATCATAAGATATATCATTTCTACATTAGAAACGCTTTATTCAAACTACTTTTTCTTCTTCGGTTTTGGGGCAACCATCCAGCTTGAGCCCAATTCATAATAGTCAAAATCAACTTTTGAGGGTTGTTGTTGTAAGATTCCATCAGTAAAAGCGCGTTGCAAAATATCTTCAATTAAAAAATCATTCTTATTATGGACAGGATCATATTTATCTTTTAAGGACAACTTAAACATATTTGCTGTAGTGTTATACCAAAATGCCTTCCAGCCACTGCGATAATCTTTGACTAAATCATAAGCGGTTTCCCCAGTTTGCCTATGCATCAATTTTATTAATATTTCTCCTTCTGTTCTTGTTAATTTTTTAAGCTGGTCGGTAAATTCACCTTCCATATAATTTTGAATTAACTTTATATATTGTTTTTTCTTTCTTTTGGATTTTATTTTTTCTAATCTTTCATTCAATGTTTCCAGCCTATCAGCAGCCAATTTTGCATAAGGATATGCCTTCAATGTTTTTTTTCGATACCATAAATAATAGCGACGGTCGTAATCTGTTTTAAATTTTAATGTTTTCAATAAAAAAATTTCATCCAGCTCTATTAATAATGTATCCCCTTCAAAAATAGTGTAACGTTCGAGTAAAGGAATAGAATCTTTTTCTTCTTGTCCAAAAAGAAGGATACCTATAAATAGGAAAGGCAAAAACAAAAATCTTTTAATTTTATTTTCCATCTATTAATACTCTATTCAAAAAGAGTTCCAAAATTACAACATTCAAGAAAACATTTCAGTAGTGTTTTACTATTTTTTTTGACGCTATAAAAATAGCAGCTATAAATAACAATTTACTATCTTGCGCTTGCAAAAACATTGAAGAATTATGGATAAATCTATATTAAATAAGAAATCAATCGACTTTTTAGAAAAATATTTGAATAACGCCTCACCAACGGGCTATGAGACTGAAGGCCAGAAGATTTGGATGGATTATTTGAGACCTTATGTTGATACTTTTATAACGGATAGTTATGGTACAGCGGTGGGTATTATAAATCCCGATGCGGAATTTAAAGTGGTTATTGAGGGACATGCAGATGAAATTTCTTGGTATGTAAACTATATCACTCCTGAAGGATTAATTTATGTAATTAGAAACGGAGGAAGTGATCATCAAATTGCACCTTCAAAAATCGTGAATATTCACACAAAAAAAGGTATCGTAAAGGGGATATTTGGTTGGCCAGCCATCCATACAAGAGATAAAGGTAAAGAAGAAGCACCACAATTAGATAATATTTTTATTGATGTTGGCTGTAAAAAGAAAGAAGAAGTTGAAAATTTAGGCGTTCATGTAGGTTGTGTTATCACCTATCCTGATACTTTTTTTATATTGAATAAAAATAATTTTGTGTGCAGGGCGCTTGACAACAGAATGGGCGGATTTATGATTGCTGAAGTAGCACGTTTGTTAAAAGAAAATAACAAAAAACTGCCTTTCGGATTGTACATTACAAACTCCGTTCAGGAAGAAATTGGCTTACGTGGCGCTGAAATGATTACACAAACCATTAAACCAAATATGGCCATTATTACAGATGTTTGTCATGATACCACAACGCCAATGATTGAAAAGAAAAAAGAAGGAGATACCGCTTCTGGTGAAGGACCTGTTATTGGTTATGCCCCGGCAATTCATCATATTTTAAGAGAATTAATTGTTGACACAGCCATAAAAAATAAAATTCCTTTTCAAAGAAATGCCTCATCACGAGCTACAGGAACCGACACCGATGCTTTTGCCTATAGCAATGGTGGCGTTCCTTCAGCCTTAATTTCATTGGCATTGCGCTATATGCATACTACCGTTGAAATGGTTCACAAAGATGATGTTGAAAACGTAATTAAATTAATTTATGAAACTTTGCTTAACATTAATGAGGAAGAAACATTCAGTTATTTTAAATAAATGGGTATAACTGGCTCCTTTTTAGCTATTGGCAGACTGTTTTTATTTATATTCATTGTGTTAATCTTCTTTTGTTTATTGCTTGTGATAAGTTTATTTTATCAAAGCAAAGAAAAAAAATTGGAGCGTGGTATATTGCTAAGACGCTTTACCATAAGGATTCTACACTTCATTTTGGGGTCAAAAATTACTGTTTATGGTAAAGAGCCTGTAATTTCAGGATTAATTGTTTCAAATCATAGAAGTTATTTTGATGCTGTAGTTGTTTTAAAAGACATATTGGCATCTCCTATCGGAAAAAAAGAGGTTGCCTCTTGGCCATTAATTGGAAATGTTGCAAAAGCTACAGGCGTAATATTTGTGAATAGAGAAAACAGAAACAGTAGGGCTGAAACTTTAAAAGAAGTAAGCGACGTTTTAAAAAATGGTTTTTCCATATTTAATACGCCAGAAGGCACTACACATATTAATCCAACCACCATCAATTTTAAACCAGGTACTTTCCATATAGCGGCGCATTTAGGCGTACCAGTTATACCAATAGCCATAGATTATAAAAATCTTGATGATGCTTGGATAGGTGATGATACTTTCATTCCGCATTTTTTGAAATGTTTTAGCAAATGGAAAACTGAAATTAAAATAAGTTATTTAAATCCTATAGTTTCTGACAATGCGGAAGAATTAATTTCCTTATCCAAAAGCCAAATTGACCAAGAGCTTATTCGTTTTAGAAAAGACTGGAATTCAAATGATTAATTGGTTAATTTAATCAACTAATCGCGCTATTTTACTCCATAAAATTTTGTAACTTTAATTTTTAATCTGGTTACTCTTTATGAAAAATACTATTGCGGAACGAATTTTCGATTTCTTAAAAGATTTCCCTCCTTTTGATGTTTTGGAAAAAGGGCAACTGTTTAAAATTGCCTCAAATGTTAAGGTGACTTATATTGAGAAAGATAATTTTGTTTTTAAGCAAGAAGAAAACCCACACAACTATTTTTATGTGGTAAAAGATGGTGCAATTGGTTTATATAGAAGTATGGACAACGACCAAATTTTGGTTGATATTTGTGATGAAGGCGATATTTTCGGACTTCGACCTTTAATCCAAAACGATTTATACCTTATGAGTTCCAAAGCCATTGAAGAATCTATTTTGTATGCCGTTCCCATAGAAATTTTAAAGGAAATTATTGAAACCAATGATAAAGTAAAGAAATTTTTAATTGCAAGTTTTTCATCGAATATTAAAACACCCTATGCAAAAGGTACTAACGGAGAATTATTTGCAAATATTGAAATGCTTCATACTTCAAATACCAATTTTTTAGAAATTCAAAGTGCAGAATTCAGTAAAAATCCTGTTACCACATTAAAATCTTCAACCATAAAAGAAGCAGCCCAAATCATGAACGAAAAACATGTAGGTTCTATTTTAATTGTGGAAGACAAAAATCCAATTGGCATTATTACCGATAAAGATTTACGTTCAAAAATTGCCACAGGCATGGTTGACATTAATGGGAGC
>JBAZGP010000424.1:0-3499 GCA_041652835.1 Lutibacter sp.
TTATTGCTGTTTACCAAAAAGTTTTCCAGCCACTGAACGGAATCAATATCGAGGTGATTTGTGGGTTCATCCAATAAAATTAAATCTGGATTTTGCAATAAAATTTTAGCCAATTCAATTCTCATGCGCCATCCGCCGCTAAAATCTTTGGTTGGCCTATTAAAATCGCTGCGTTCAAAACTAAGTCCCAATACAATTTTTTCTACTTCTGCATCAAAATTAATTTCACCATTGCTGTATAATTTTTCGCTAAGTGTTGATACTTTTTCAATAATATTATAGTATTCTTCAGATTCGTAATCGGTGCGGACGGTGAGCTGATGGTTCAGTTCATCCATTTCTGTTTGCATGGCAAGTATTTGGGCAAATGCTTGAGAAGCTTCTTCAAAAACAGTCCGGTCATTTTCTGTCATTAAATGCTGTGGCAAATAAGCGGTGATTTTATCTTTCGGAACTGAAATTCTTCCGCTGGTAGGTTTTTGAAATCCGGCTATTATTTTTAGGAGCGTAGATTTTCCCGCGCCATTTTTACCCATTAAAGCGATTCTATCTTTTTCGTTTATCACAAAAGAAATGTCCTTAAAAAGGGTTGTTCCTCCAAACTCTACGCTAAGTCCATCTATTGAAATCATTCTTGTTTTTTTGAAATTTTTGCCGCAAAGATAATGAAAACTTGTACAATTGGACAGTGTTCTTAAAATCGTTTCAAAACAGGCTATTTTTTATGATTGTCTGCTTTCAAACCTAAATTTAAAATTAAGGAATTCATTTGGAATACGTCTTTTACTCGACCTTAAAAGATGGACTTATTTTTAATAATTGTTCAATCAGTTATAATTTTAGGTTATGGAAAACGAAAATTTAGCGCTGCTTTATCTTTAGGTGTATTTATGGGCAATTATTTATTTTTTTATGAATGTTATAAATACCCCACTTTTACTCAGGGTTTGGGATGAAATAAAGTGATCAAAATTGACGATACTATACTATTTTGTGCATTAACGAGGCAAAAACCACAGCTATAGCCTTAGCTAAAGTCAGAATTTTTAACAATATGAATGTGCAGAGCAATTCAAAATGGATAGGTTATTTTATTCCAATCCCTTAGTTTAGAAAACAGCATATTTATATTTCTTCTTTCAAATAAATTGACGTTTTTTTTGCGCGCGTTAGGGATTGAGGCCCTTCGGCTACGCTCAGGGTAAAAAAATACTTTTTAGCGGTTTTTCACCGCTAAAAAGATTGGAACGTAAAGCCCGACCCGCCAGTTGGCGGGGAACGCCCAAAATATTATTTTTATAAGGACTATTTAAAAAATTGATGTGCTGATTTTTTAATAGGTGGCTTTTGGCTGAAATGTGTGAATAATGTAATTCTGATATGAAATTATGTAACAAAAACGGGTTGGTTTAGAAATACCTTTGTACACATAAATATTAATCACATAAAAAATAATAAATTATGAAAGCACAAAAAGCAGTTTTAGCAACATTTGCAGGCGTAGCCATTGGAGCGGCCTTAGGAATTTTATTTGCACCTAATAAAGGCGTAAAAACAAGAAAGAAAATTTCTAAAAAAGGAAATGATTATTTAGATGGATTTGAAGAAAAATTCAATGAATTTATTGATGTAGCCACAAAGAAATTTGAAAAAATTAAAGGAGAAGCAAAAGCTACAGCTAAAAATAAAATAGCCGAAGCAGATGAAGCAGTGGATAAAGCAGTGAATAAAGCAACTAAATAAAAATACAATTTGTAAATTAATTTATAGGCATTAATTTCAATTTGTATTTTAATAGAAGTTGAAGTTAATGTTTATATAACAATTACCAACTCAGTAACTTAATGTTTTTTAATTTAATTTCAGATTATGAATTACAAGGATAAGACTGAAGAAGTTAGGGCAACTGATTACATTACTGCCAACATAGAACTTGCTTTTCAAAATGAAGAAAAAGAGAAACGTGCAGCCGAATTGGTAATTGCCAACATAGAACTCGTATTTCAAAATGAAGAAAAAGAGAAACGTGCAGCCGAATTGGTAATTGCCAACAAAGAGCTTGCTTTTCAAAATAAAGAGAAAGAAAAACGTGCAGCCGAATTGGTTGTTGCCAACAAAGAACTTGCGTTTCAAAATAATGTTAAAGAAAAACGTGCAGCCGAATTGGTTGTTGCTAATATAGAACTTGCCTTTCAAAATAATGTTAAAGAAAAACGTGCAGCCGAATTGGTAATTGCCAACAAAGAACTCGCGTTTCAAAATGATGAAAAAGAAAAACGTGCAGCTGAATTGGTGATTGCCAACAAAGAACTGGCGTTTCAAAATGATGAAAAAGAAAAACGTGCAGCTGAATTGGTTGTTGCCAATATAGAACTTGCCTTTCAAAATAATGTTAAAGAAAAACGTGCGGCCGAATTGGTGATTGCCAACAAAGAACTCGCGTTTCAAAATGATGAAAAAGAAAAACGTGCAGCCGAATTGGTAATTGCCAACAAAGAACTCGCGTTTCAAAATGATGAAAAAGAAAAACGTGCAGCTGAATTGGTTGTTGCCAAAGAACATGCAGAAGAAAGCGATCGATTAAAATCGGCATTTTTAGCCAATATGTCTCATGAAATTCGTACGCCAATGAATGGTATTTTGGGTTTTGCAGGACTTTTGACAACACCAAATCTGACAGGCGAAAAACAACAGGAGTACATTCGTATCATTAAGGAGAGCGGTAATCGAATGCTCAATATCATTAACGATATTGTAAGTATTTCGAAAATAGAATCACGAATATTGGAGGTTAATATTTCTGAATCTAACATTAATGAACAATTGGAGTATCTCCATAACTTTTTTAAAGCTGAGACCAATAAAAAAGGGATACTTCTTTCCTATAACAATTCGTTGTTGGAAAAAGACTTCGTTATAAAAACCGATGGAGAAAAACTCAATGCAATTTTAATAAATCTTGTTAAAAATGCTATTAAATTTACCAATGAAGGTTCAATTGAATTTGGCTGTATAAAAAAAGGCAAATTTCTTAAATTTTATGTTAAAGATTCAGGTGTTGGAATTCGTAAAGAACAACAATCACTCATTTTTGAAAGATTTAGGCAAGGAAGTGAATCGCTTTGCCGAGATTATGAAGGTGCAGGTTTGGGTTTGTCGATCTCAAAAGCTTATGTGGAATTATTGGGCGGAAAAATATGGGTTGAAAGTGATGCGGGAAATTTACATGCCAATAGGAATAACCAAACCAAAGGTGCTACTTTTTATTTTACCATTCCATTTTTAACTGTTCAAAAAGAGATAACAATTATTGAACAAATAGCTGGATGATAAAGAAAAATCAAATGAAACCAAATTTAATGATTATATTTCTAAACTTTTTAAAAAAGTAACTTTTATCGATTTAATGGAAAAACATTTTAAAAATATGATTCATAAATCAATAAACTAATAAGAAAAAAAACTGGCGATAAGTATTGCTGATGCAAGAAAATCTGCC
>JBAZGP010000425.1:0-716 GCA_041652835.1 Lutibacter sp.
ATTTAAAAGTTGAGTTTTTGGCATTCGTTTGTTTTTCAATCAAAGTATTATTTTGAAATAGAGAAACGATAACTTTTTCCAAAGGTTGTTCATTAGATTTTTTTAAGGCTAAAATAGTGATGGTTTGTGCACATATTGGCTTTTTTTCCTTAAAAGCATAAATATCAACACCTCCTTTACCTCCAACGCGATTTGAAGTAAAATAGCCCGAATTTGAGTTAATATCTATTACAAAAGCAAAATCATCATATTTACTGTTTATGGGAGATGGCAAATTTTTAGCTTGTTGAAAATTTCCATCAATATATTCACTTTTAAAAATATCCAAACCTCCTTTACCTTTATGTCCATTTGAAGCAAAATATAGTGTATTGTTTTCATCTATGTAAGGAGATAATTCGGATAATTCCGTATTAACTGTCGGTCCTAAATTTTTTGGAGCACTGAAACTTTTCCCATTATAAATATCAACCACATAAATATCTGTTTCGCCAAAACCGCCTGGCATATCAGAAACAAAATAAAGCTTTTTTCCATCTTTACTGACCATGGGACTTCTTACAGAATATTTTTTGCTGTTAAAAGGTAATGGTGTTATATTAGAAATTTCAAAATTTTCATTAATATACCCTTTAAACATGTACAATGGTTTCCATTTTGCCGAATCTTTCAATTTTACAGTATTATAAAAATTATTCCACGTAAAATAGATGGTT
>JBAZGP010000425.1:726-3491 GCA_041652835.1 Lutibacter sp.
GTAAAAGCAATATCAGATTCAAAAAACTTGTTGTTTATTTCTTTTAAAAACCTATCCGTTTGAATAATGTCACCATTTTCAGTGATCAAACCGTGATACAACTCTAAAGAAAGTTGGCGGTTATTTAGACGTTTTCCGCTTTCCTCCTTTTTAGAAGAAGCAAATATTACGGAATTACTACCGGAATAAGTAACTCCCATTTCGGCGAATTTAGAGTTTATTGATGTATTTAAAATTTTATATACTGCTTCTTGGGCGGAAATAAAATTAAAAGATAAAATAAAAACCAATGGTAGTATTTTTCTCATCGTGAAATTTTGTTGTCTTTTTTTTGAATCTTTTTTCAAATAACAAGCAGATTCAAGTAGTAAAAATTGCAAATCTTTAAAAAATAAAGGCCTTTTACCTTCAACTTTACGACCGTAAAACCGACAGATCCAAACGAATATAAAAATAGTTAATAACGTGTATAATAAAGGAAGATAAATTGATAAAAAATATATAATTTTCATATTGTCAGTATATCGTTTAAATACTCAATTTTAGTGTGACTATTTATTCTTTTTTTCCAATTTTTTTAGTAAATTTTTAGCCCTCAAATTTCCGGAATCCAACAACAAAGACTTTTTATAATTTTCAATTGCCTTAACCGTATCTCCACTTTTCATATAAGCTTCTGCTAAGCTATCATAAACATTTGAGCTATTGGGATATAACGCCTTATTTATCTTAAAAATTGTTGTTGCCGACTCAAAATCTTTCTCCCTTAAAGCTGCATATCCTAATGAATTCAGATAATTTTCATCAATTGAAGGATCTAAAGAATCTTTTTCTTTCAGAACCAGATAACCTTCAAGTGCTTTGTCAAATTCCTTATTTGCCAAATATTCACTTGGCACTTTTTCATTTTCTTTCAGTTTGATAAAATTATAGACAATAGGCTTATTTTCTTCTTTTGGAACCAGTACCAAATAAAGATTTTGATTTTCTGGATTTGTTAAAAACTGAATTTTTTCATTCATTTCCTTTACAAAAAAAATGTTATCAGCAACTTTTAACGGGTGAATGTCTTTTGCGCCGCGCCATTCTGCATACAATTCATTTTCAACAAAATAGACACGAATTACTTCATCTGAATTGTATAAATACCTACCTGTTGTTGCTTCAATAAATTCAATATTATTGGCCTTGTTTGAGCAACTGCAAATAAGCATCAACGCAAAAAAATAGATAAATTGGTTAAATTTCATAGCTTCAATCTTAAAATAATCAGCAAATATTTTTTTATTTTAGAAATGATACTCCCAAAAATACTAAAAAAAAATCATAAATATAAAGTTGGTTGCTCTGAATATTATTTATGATAAGTATTCAAATCTTGAAACCAATCAATATATTAACATTTTAAAACTAATTGATTGTTAGACTGTTATTTTTTTTACCGCAAGGGTCGCAAAGAAAAGGAAAGGTCGCAATATTAATTATAGTTGATTTACAACACATTGCGTATATTGGGATCAAATTTAAAGCTTTATATACAGATCATTATCATACTGATTAGTAACCAAATCCTTTATGATGCCTAAATTATGAAACCATTGCATAAAAGTACCTTACGTTCAGGACTGCCCTATTGACGTAATATATATAAGTCGGAAGGCGGGTTATTATTGTACTGCGTTGTAGCTATTGCATTCAGGCGCAGCTATGAAAAAAGTAGTTGCCACGAATAATTTGAATAAAAAAATCCGCTTAAAAGCGGATTTTTTTATTTTATATTTAGGAAACTTTCATCAATTCCACATCAAAAATTAAAGTAGCATCAGCAGGAATAACGCCACCGGCGCCCTGACTTCCATAGGCTAAATTTGATGGAATCACAAAACGTGCCTTATCCCCAACTTTTAACAATTGAATTCCTTCATCCCAACCAGAAATTACCTGTCCAACACCCAATTCAAAATCGATGGGTTGTTTGCGTGGATAAGAAGAGTCAAAAACGGTCCCGTCTAATAACTGACCTTTATAATGTACTGAAACCATACTTCCTTTGGCCGCTTTTTTACCTGAACCTTCTTGTAAAATTTTGTAGCGCAAACCACTTGGCGTTTCATCATATCCAGCAGCAATTTTATCCATTTGAGCTTTCATCGCTTTTTTTGCTTCAGCTTCTCTTTTTTCTCGAGAACCTTCAAAAGTTCTAAAAGCTTCTACCGCATTAAACTTTTCGGCAGCTTCGCCAATTCTAATAATTTCAATAGATTCTAATTTGTCATTTTGAGAAATTTTATCAACAACTTCCTGTCCTTCAACAACTTCCCCAAAAACAGTATGTTTATTATCCAACCAAGGCGTTGCAACGTGTGTAATAAAAAACTGACTTCCGTTAGAAGCCAGGCCGGAATTTGCCATAGATAAAATACCCGGACGATTGTGTTTTAAGTCGGGATGAAATTCATCTTCAAAACTGTAGCCAGGTGAACCGGTTCCTGTTCCCAATGGACAACCTCCTTGAATCATAAAATCTGGAATAACCCTGTGAAATTTTAATCCGTTATAATATGGTGTTCCTTGTGGCTTAACCTTATTTTCCAAATTTCCTTCAGCCAAAGCAACAAAATTGCCGACTGTTCCCGGTGTTTTTTCAAATTCTAAGTTTACCAATATTTCACCTTTTGAGGTGTTAAATTTTGCGTATAATCCGTTATTCATTTTCTTAATTTTTAAAGTAATGCAAAGATACATGCTTTCATTTAAAATAAAAG
>JBAZGP010000426.1:0-576 GCA_041652835.1 Lutibacter sp.
ATAGCTTATTGATTGTATTAAACAATTGCTAAAATATCGCTTTCTCTCATGATTAGATATTCAACGCCATCAACAACAAGTTCAGAGCCTGCGAATTTGCCAAATAATACGGTATCTCCAACTTTAACAGTCATTGGCTCGTCCTTTAATCCTTTGCCAATTGCCATTACAGTTCCTTTTTGTTGTTTTTCTTTAGCTGAATCTGGAATAATAAGTCCGGAAGCAGTGGTTTTTTCAGCCGGAAGAGGTTTTACTAAAACTCTGTCTGCTAATGGTTTAATATTAATTTTACTCATTTGAAATTGATTTAAAGTTATTAATTCTTTGAATTAAGAGTTCCAAAATTATGCCAATTCAATAAAACTGACAAATGTATTTTTTATGGGAGAAGTATTAAAATAAAAATGCCAACGTGTCATTTACATTGGCATTTTTAAGGATGTATTTTCAGAAATTATTATTGAACCGTGTCTTGTGTAAGAGGTGTTGAAGTTGCCGGTTGCGCTGGTGCATCCTGAACTTCACGATTTTGAATAGTGTTTTCAATTTCTGAACCAGTCTTTACCGTATTTGGTT
>JBAZGP010000426.1:586-3487 GCA_041652835.1 Lutibacter sp.
CAAAATTTGATAATAAAATTAAGGCAAGTAATACAACTGAAAGTGTCCAAGTACTTTTATCTAAAAAGCTAGTTGTATTTTGAACGCCTCCTAAAGACTGTGTTCCGCCACCGCCAAAAGAAGATGATAATCCTCCACCTTTAGGATTTTGCACCATAATAATTAATACTAGCAAAAATGCTACTATCATAATCAGAATTAAAAATAATGTATATGTCATGACTAATTTTTTTGTAATTTTTTTATTGCTTTAATTCGGTCTGCAAAGAAACCACTTTTTTCTGGATATTTCAAAATTAAAATGCGATAAGCTTTTATGGCATTCTCATATTTTTTTTGTTCAAGATAAACTTTTGCCAAGGTCTCGGTCATTAAACTTTCGTTTTCTGAAGTGTCTTCCAAAGTGACATTGAAATTCAGAACATTTTTGTCTACTGGTTTTATTTTGGGGTTTAATTCAATAAACTTATCTATCAAGTTAAATTTCTCTTCAATTTCATCAACTTTTTGAGCTGGATTTTCTTCTCGTACAATTGGTTTTTGAGCTATTAACAGCATCCATTCATTAAATGAATGTGGTTCAGAACTTACAAATTGTATTGGTTTCCCTATTTCCAGAACTTCAGTTGCTGATTCTTCTTCTTCTGTCATTAATTCTTCCTGAATGGCATCAGGTTCAATTTCTAAGGTAGTATTGGAATAGGAGTCTTTTATTTTATTTTGCAGCATTTTAATATCTTCGGCACCAATAACTTCTATTTCTTCTAATGGCTCTATTTCCTTTTTTTCTTTGCCTATGAAAATAGGAGAAGTAATAAAATCAAAAAGCATTTTTCGGTCTATGGTATAGGCCGCTGTTTTTTTTAAGGTTTGGTTGTATTTAAAGCTGTTCGATTTATTAAGTCCTTTTAGCTGAATGGCTCTGGCCGATTGGAAATAAGGGAATTCAGCAATAACCTCATCTAATTGTTGCGTTTTTAGGACATCAATATTTTCTGGAAGTTGTAATAAATGGTTAAATTCAGCACTATTCATAATTTACCATTTTGCTACTGAAGCATTAAAAATATCTTGTGTAATGCGTTCAAGAATTACGTTAAAAGCATCATCTAAAACTCCGCCAGTTAATTGGGCATTTGCATCAAAATCATAATAATGTGAAAAGGAGCGCTCAAAATTGTCTTCTTCAAATTTATTGTTAAAAAAACGCACATTTACGGTAATGGTAAGTCGGCTTTGAGCAGCAGTTTGTTCTGCTGTTGCGGTCATAGGATTAATTTTGTATCCAGTAATTTCACCTTCGAATTGCAAATCACCTCCATCTTTCACCATACTTAAATTGGTTTGTTGCAAAAATAGATCCTGTAATCGCGTTGTAAATATTTGACTTAAAGAAGGTTCAACCAAAATAGCATTGTTGGGAAAATAATCTATTTGAATTGTTTTTACATCAGATTTAATATTTGTTCCCGTGAAAGAATAAATGCCACAACTTTGGGTGGTGAAGATAAAAAACAATAAAAGGAAGCCACTAATTTTTTTCATTATCATATTTTGATGTCTTTTATGGATACAAATATTAAGGTCAAAGTTACTTATTTTAATTATAGGTCGTAATGTTTTATTTTGCGATATAAAGTTCTTTCTGAAATTCCCAATTCTTTTGCCGCCAATTTTCGTTTGTTTTTATTGCGCTCCAACGATTTTTTTATCAATTCAATTTCTTTATCTTGAATGGACAAACTTTCATCGGCATCAATAGTGTTTTCAAATTCGTAAGCATCTGATTCTTTATATTTTTCATTAATTCTTACAACTTCTACATGATTTTCCGTTTCTGAATCCAAAACATTTTCTTTGTAAATTTTCTGAATTAATTGTTTGCTTTCTTCCTTAACTTTCTCCACATTGCCACTTTGGATTAAATCGAGGGTTAGTTTTTTTAAATCGTTAATATCGTTTCGCATATCGAACAGTATTTTATACATAATTTCCCTTTCGGAGGAAAACTCGCTACTCGATTTTTTGCTTTCAATTATCGATGGTAAATTGGTGCCTTTAACAGGTAAATATTGCAACAACCTTTCCGAAGAAATCAATCTATTTTCTTCTACAACGGAAATTTCTTCTGCAATATTTCGCAATTGTCGAATATTGCCAGGGAAACCGTAATTTTCCAGTGCTTTAACTGCATTATCAGAAAGTTTAACCGATGGCATTTTATATTTTTGGGCAAAATCCGATGCAAATTTTCTAAACAATAAATGAATATCGGCAACACGTTCTCGCAAAGGAGGCAAGTTTATTTCAATAGTGCTCAAACGATAATATAAATCTTCTCTGAATTTTCCTTTGTTTATGGCTATTTGCATATTTAAATTGGTGGCGGCAACAATGCGCACATTGGTTTTTTGTACTTGAGAGGAACCTACCCTAATAAATTCGCCATTTTCCAATACACGCAACAACCTAACCTGTGTGGTTAAAGGCAATTCACCAACTTCATCCAAAAAAATAGTTCCGCCGTCAGCAACTTCAAAATAGCCGCTTCGCGCAGCTGTTGCTCCCGTAAATGAGCCTTTTTCATGGCCAAATAGTTCGCTGTCAATGGTTCCTTCAGGAATTGCTCCGCAGTTAACAGCAATGTATTTTGCATGTTTTCGGTGAGATAAGTGATGAATTATTTTTGGAATACTCTCTTTACCAACACCGCTTTCTCCCGTAACCAATACCGAAATATCAGTTGGCGCAACCCGAATTGCTTTTTCAATTGCCCGGTTTAGGTGAGGGTCGTTTCCAATAATTTCAAAACGTTGTTTTATAGCCTGTAATGATTCCATGAATTAAATTCTTTTTCCAATTAGCGTGGCAGAAGTGCAATCTTCGATATAAACATTTACA
>JBAZGP010000427.1:0-3484 GCA_041652835.1 Lutibacter sp.
GATTTATTGCCCGAACGCTTCGGAAGAAAACGCTCGTATGCCTTGGGAAAAACCTCCGGAAAAGCAAATATCGAAAAAAATCTGCAGGAAATGGGACTCGAATTAAATCAGGAAGATTTAAAAAAAGTGACCCAGCGCATTATTGAATTGGGCGATCAAAAGGAACTGGTTTCAAAGGAAGATTTGCCTTATATTATTTCCGATGTGTTGAACAGCAATTCATATCAGGAAAAAATTACTGTCGAATCTTATGTGTTAACGCATTCCAAAGGCCTAAAACCTTCAACCACAGTTGCCGTAAAAATCGACGGTAAATTGTATGAAGAACACGCTTACGGTGACGGACAGTTTGATGCTTTTATGAATGCATTGCACAAATTGTACAAAAGAAAGAAGATAACTTTGCCAAAATTGGTAGATTATGCGGTGAGAATTCCACCAGGAAGCAATTCCGATGCCTTGTGTGAAACCATCATCACTTGGGAAAACACGGAAAAAAGATTTATTACCAGAGGGCTGGATTCCGACCAAACGGTATCTGCAATTAAAGCCACTCAAAAAATGTTAAATGTTTAAAATAATAAAAACAGGGGCGTCAGGCTTTCGGCACTCGCTTTTTTTGCTGAAACACGCAAAAAATTAGTTTATTCTGAGTGCAGTATAAGGGTTTGCCCTGAGCGGAGTCGAAGGGCTCAATCCTTAACGCAGGTTGAAATAATAATTAAAAAATAATGATGAATAATTTAAATTGAATACTGTTTTTTTTAGCGCACTTTGCGGTTTTATCTTTGCGAACTTTGCGTTTAATTATCCAAAATTTAACATGATTCAATAATACAATAAAACACTATTTATGAAATTAAATATAGCGCTGTTAGCCGGCGACGGAATTGGCCCTGAAGTCATCGCGCAAGCGGTAAAAGTTTGTGATGCCGTTGCGGTTAAATTTAACCATGAAATATCTTGGAAACCTGCACTTACCGGTGCTGCAGCCATTGATGCTGTTGGAGACCCGTATCCCGATGAAACGCATGAAATTTGCCTAAATGCCGATGCAGTGCTTTTTGGAGCCATCGGTCATCCAAAATACGACAATGATCCTTCTGCCAAAGTACGTCCAGAGCAAGGCTTGCTTAAAATGCGTAAAAAATTAGGATTGTTCGCCAATATCAGACCTACTTTTACATTTCCGTCATTGATAGACAATTCGCCTTTAAAAAGAGAACGTATTGAAGGTACCGATTTGGTCTTTTTACGAGAATTGACTGGCGGCATTTATTTTGGTGAAAAAGGAAGAAAAGATAACGGAGAAACAGCTTTTGATACGTGTACTTATACACGGGAAGAAGTGATTCGTTTGGCAAAAAAAGGCTTTGAATTGGCGATGACACGCACAAAAAAACTATGTTGCGTGGATAAAGCGAATGTTATGGAAACCTCAAGATTGTGGAGAGAAACCGTTCAAGCCATGGAAAAAGACTATCCCGAAGTCACAGTTTCGTACGAATTTGTTGATGCGGTTGCGATGCGTTTGGTACAATGGCCAAATTCTTATGATGTGCTGATTACCGAAAATTTATTTGGAGATATTTTAACCGATGAGGCTTCCGTAATTTCAGGTTCCATGGGCTTGATGCCTTCAGCTTCCGTAGGAGAAAAAAATGCTTTATATGAACCCATTCACGGTTCTTATCCGCAAGCAGCAGGCAAAGACATTGCAAATCCTTTGGCTACGATTTTATCTGCCGCAATGATGCTTGAAGACACATTTCACCTAAAAGAAGAAGCAAAAGCAATTCGGGAAGTGGTAAACAAATCTCTTGAGAAAGGTATTGTAACAGAAGATTTAGCTGGAAAAAATAAAGCTTACAAAACCAGTGAAGTCGGAAATTGGCTGGTGAAGCATATTTAGGCTATTATATATTCAAGCATAAAAGATTGGTCAACATCAATATCCAAAAGAAATCCCTCATACTTAACCATACTTTACCATTGTACATCGGGCAAAATTGTTGGTATAAAGCATTGTCCGTTCTGGTTATGGCAACCATATACTTAATATTCTTGCTCAATGTATTAAAATGTTCACGTTAGTGATCCATTTCACTTTTGTCAATGTGCTGCGCGTATTCCTTTGCATCTGCAATGAAGGTGCTTTCCAATTTTTTTTCCAGTCTTTGCTGCATCCTCTTTATTGGTCGCCACAAAGGCTCCTTTAAGTAACACAATCTGTTGTTTAGCTGTTTTTTAAAAAGTCTTATAATTTTTTAATTACATTTTCCAGCATTGAAGTTATTTCATTGGCAATATCACTTAATTTTTTATTTTCCACAGCCTGCATTGATGCTATTGGGTTTACTGCGGCGACTTCAATAACACCTTCTTCAATTTCTTGTACTATGACATTGCAGGGCAACATCGTTCCAATTTTATCCTCTGCTTGCAAAGCTTTATAGGCATAAGGCGGATTACAAGCTCCAAGTATCCTATACTTTTTAAAGTTTACATCCAGCTTTTTCTTTAAGGTTGCCGTTACATCAATTTCTGTGAGTATCCCAAAACCTTCCTCTTTCAATCCTTGGGTAACTTTATCGATTACCTCTTCAAAAGTGCCTTTAATTGTTTTATTGAAATAATAGTTCATAATTTTTAATTTTTAGTGTTCAACGTTTGTTTCATTTCCTCAAATTGTTCTTTGGTAATTTCTCCTTTGGCATATCTATTTTTTAGAATATCCAAAGAGGAATCTTCAGAAGGAGTATTTCTCCTGTTGTTATTCATCTTCATAATCACAAAAATTATGATTATAAAAATCGGAATCCATATGAACCACATCATAGGCATTCCCCAATAGTAGTCTTGTTGATGCATAAGTTTTTATTATTAGTATCCATATTATTAATTATATTTGTTTTTCCCTTTTTTCATTTTTCCTTCTATTTTTTTCATCATTTCAGGATTTTTATCCATCATTTTCTGCATCATTTCTTCCATCATTTCAGGGTTTTCATTCATCATTTGCATCATTTTTGCTCTCATCTCATTTTTCATCATTTCGTTGTTGTGGATCTTATCCATCAACATCATACGCCCATTTTCGCTCTCCATCATTTTATCGAGCATTTTGGATTGCATCATTTGCATCATTTCCGGATTTTTTTCCATCATCATCTGCATTTTAGATTGCATCATTTGCATCATTTCAGGATTTTTTTCCATCATCATTTGCATATTGGATTGCATTTTCTCCTTCATTTCAGGATTTTTCTCCATCATCATTTTCATATTTCCAGATTCCATCATTTTCATGTGATTCTGCATCATTATCTTTCTCGCCCCTGTATCTTGTTGTGCCAAGTCAATAAATTCGTTAAATTGGCTTGGGTTTGAAATTATTTCCTGATACACAGCATTTCGATTGGCTTGAGTTTCCATTGCTTCAGTAGCATTAAATGTAGATTTACAACCAACCAATGTGCCTACT
>JBAZGP010000428.1:0-927 GCA_041652835.1 Lutibacter sp.
TAGGAACTCCTTTTTCGTGTTTTGTTCATTTTCTTTGCTCGCCCACCCTTCGGCTGCGCTCAGGACAAGTGAAAACGGAACCAAAAGAAAGGGCACTTTTCGTCAGGTATTTTTTAAAGAAATTTTATCAAATCTCTTTAAAAACCATATTTTAAAAGCTAAATTTCCTCCAAGGCTTCAAAAATTTTTAACGCTTTTAAAATATTATACTTACGAAAAGGTTTTTTGATTTTAGGTTAATGAATATTTTGAATTGCTACAGTGATTGGTGGAGTGTTGGTAGTATCGTGATTTGATTTCTATTTATGAGATCCTGAACCGAGCCAACCTGCCGGCAGCTACCGTGTGGACACATCTTTTTCTAATCTTATACCTTCAATAATAAATTCCAAACGTTCTAATCCCCGCTTTAGAACAATTACTCCTGGCAGACCTTGAGAGTCATACCCCTTCCATCCACCCAATCGGGCTATTATCCAAGCAGCCCATTTGGTTGTTTTGGGATCGTTATTATTCTGAAGCCTATGGGTATTTCCCTTCAGTTTTTTGTCCAATTTTTGCAGCACTTCAATTTGTTCATCATCAAATACTTCTTCAATTGGCTGGCCTCCTTCTGGATGTGAATAGGCTATATTCATTTGGAGTATTTTTAGTAGCGCTGATAATTGCAGGACTACTAATTTTCTTAATGCCCATCCTCTTGTTAATTCTGATTGTTCAATTCCAAAACCCTGACGTTTCAATAGCCTGAAAACTTGTTCAATATACCATCTTACAGTATACCAAAAGACAATTTGCAAGGCATCTTCAAAATTCGCTATACGATGGGTTGTTAGTAGCCTCCAGCTTATCGGGTTGGATACATTGCCTATTTCTTTTGCCGATATACACGTTACCTTGATTGATGGCGGATAACCTTTCTTGCCA
>JBAZGP010000428.1:937-3484 GCA_041652835.1 Lutibacter sp.
TGACCTTTGCGTTTATCTGTTGGTACGTCTATCTCATATTCACCTGCCACTGGGGCATCCTCAACTTCGGTATACAGACTGCTCCCATTTGCTAAATTTCGGGTGGTTCTTGACCGTATAATCAGATGGGTTTTCTCATCTGGAATAAGTGCAAACTGCTCATAAATGTCACCCTCACGGTCTTCTATTATGGTTACTGTTGCCGCTTTTGACAATACATCTTTGCTTTTCTGCGCTACCTCTATCCATTTATATGATTCTTTTTCTTCTATTGCCTGCTTCTTGTAATTCCGCTTTTTTCCGTATGGCATGTCTTCATCACGATGAAATACTTTGACCCAGGAGAATCCAAGTGGGTTTAAACTGGAAGCATCCATAACCATTCCTGGATGTATTTTAAAACAGTGGCCAGTATCCGATTTATCAGATCGTCCTAAGCCGCTGTTGGGTTTTAGCCTTCCCTTGTGGTCGCTCATATTGACTTCGCAGGTGTCGGTAACAACCAATACATCTCTACCTGTAACTATTTGACCAACCCTTTCAGACAGCTCTTTGATTAAAACTTCTTCTTCCACTTTTTCATTATTCAGAAACCTTAGGTTCGCTTTATGCTCTGCCGATGTGCCTGATAATCTCCGAACAGAAGAACAAGGATTTTTAGAAAGTTGTAGTGCTAATTTAGTTGCCCGGTCATCTAAACGCCGATCAGGAAGTTTCCCCTTAAAATCAGGAATGAAATACTTTGGATTTGTTTCGTGTGTCATGCAATAAAGGTAATAAATTTGTGGGTACACGGTAGCTGCCGGCAGGCAGGGATGTTTAACGGTTTTTAGTATTGAAACTATTTTTTTCCCCCAGCCCTAAAGGGCAATGTCATTAAGTTAAGGAAATATTTGTCATTCCGACAAAGGAGGAATCGCAACAAACTAGCACAGCATTATGAGATTCCTCGTACCTCGGAAGGACAAAAAAATGACATATAAGCTTAACTTAATGACATTGCCCCGCTGTGGCTTGTTTTTAATGAAAATCTATTTCAACAAATAGGTCGTCCCGATGAGACTAAAAACAGCTCCGTAGGAGCAAAATGTTTGTGGAATATTGTGAAAAGTCAGGTTTGAAGCCCCAGAGGGGCGACCTGTTTGTTATGAAAAATTTAACCGGACAACAATGATATTAATACATAAATCCAAACATCCATAATGGAATTTTGTTTTGAAACCCATATTCGATATCATCTGCAGCGATAAAGGCATTTTCGATAGTCGCAATTTGTTTTTTGGACTTATCTTTTCCGCCAATTTCGAAAATATATTTTTGATCGACAAAAAAATCACCCTTATCAGCGTACCTAATTTTATGGGTATACCCGAGCTGATTCGCAAAAAAAGTCTCTCGCTTATTTCCAGTATTTACTGCCCTGGGAGATAAAGCATACATCAAATTTGAATTTTCTAAATACACTTTAAGTGGTTTTTGCAATCTACTAATGCCGCCCGACTCTTTAAACAAGTTGATTGTCAGTCCAATTTCAGCTAAATAATGGAAATACAAAAGCAAAGTACCTCTAGCAACCCCAATTTTATCACTCAATTTACTCACATTAGGTACAAAAGGAACGGATTCCGAAATAATGAGTAGCAATTGCTTTATTTTATGAACATACGCCAAATCTATACCCCTCAGTAATGGCAGTTCAATTTCAAGCATCATATTAATAACTTCTTCCAAACGAGGAATATATAAATCTAACTCCTCTTTATAAAACGGATAATACCCTTGTTTGAGATACGCATCAAAATATTGCAAAGGTTTCACTTTAGCATTAATCAAGGCTGCTTCTTTTGAATGATTTTTCAAAATAGACTCTAAAGTCAATCTATCAAAATTTTGCCCAGTTTCTATACTGAGATACTCCCGAAAAGAGAGACCTTGCATAGTATAAATAATTGCTCTACGACTCAAATCGGCTCTAGCATTCAATATCTCAAGCAACGAAGACCCTGTAAACACAACTTTTAGCGTGGGGTAGTCATCATAGATGTTTTTTAGTTCTTGAGACCAATTGGAATATTTATGCACCTCATCTATGAAAAGATATTTACCCCCTCTTTTTACAAAATTATCAGCTAAATCAACCAACGTGTGATTGCTAAACCAAATTGAATCCAAAGTCACATACAATGTAGTGTCTAACTCATTTGCGAGACTGAATTTAATATGTTGAAGGAGCATTGTAGTTTTTCCAACTCCCCTAGCCCCTTTAACACCTATTAATCTGGCGTTCCAATTAATATCACGCTCCAAACTCCTTACGAAATCTGTGGTAATGTAACTTAATTTCAGACGGTATTTTTCAACTAACTCTTCCATATTGTTTTGTTTACAATACAAAAATACTTATTTTTGTTCAATACACAATACAAAAACGGGTATTCGTTTTTTGGTGAAACAGATTAATTGCAGTGCCACCATGCAGCGTAAATGCCTCTATTTTGAAAACTTCAGATAATACTCTTATCAACAATGATTCGTTTGAATTAGTAA
>JBAZGP010000429.1:0-3471 GCA_041652835.1 Lutibacter sp.
GTTTCTATTAATTCAACTTTTAACGCTCCATGTCCAACCCGACCATTTCCTCCAACTTGAGAAGCTTGTTCGCTCCATTTTTGAAGGGTTTGAAGAAATGCCCCGGTTTCAATATCGTTTGTATCACGAAGACATATTTTCCAATAAAACCGTGTCCCAGCGGCTAAGGTTTCAACCTGATACATCATTTGTACTGGGTTGCCTTTTTTCTTTTCATCTTCGTTCAGGAACTCTCTGTAATTTTCGTCCTTCGAATCATCTTTTCGGGTATTCATTTCGACTTGACAATATTCCCAAATGCTTTTTATTTCATCGGTACCGTGAAATTTTTCAGGGATTAAGTGTAAGGTTTCTTTTGCAATTGGAATCATTTTGCCCATATCCAGTTTGCCTGGCAAAATAATATTTCCTACCGATCCTCCTAAAACCGATAGCATTGGCATATCCCTACGCATTTGACGGACTTTGTCAATATTTATTCCAGCATCCCCAGTACTTTCCAAACTTCCACCTGTAAAAAGAAGATTAAAAGAATCTCCGTCCACTTTAATTTTTACACCGTCGGTTTTGGTAAGAATTTCAATGGCTGCAATATCACGCATTTTACCACGTATTGAGTTGCCAGAAATTACAGGTACTTCAATCACTTTCCCATTTTGCTGAACAAATTTTTCACGGCGTAATTGGGTTACAGTGCCATTTTTTTCACCGCCATTGTGGCTTATACTGCTTAGAGCGGTTACAATACCTTCTAAAATGTAAGTTTTCATAATTATTCATTATTAAGTTTCATCATTTCTTTTCTGTCCTGATTACGAAGTCTAACGAGCATAACCAAATAAGTTGCTTCCGTTCGTAGCCAATCAAGTATTTGTTCATCTTCATTTGCTTCAATTATGCTCATTATATCTTTCGTATATTGAGCCTGTAAGTCAATAGGGATTCGTTTTTGAAAGTTGGTTAAAAATACTTTCAAACTGCCAGTGTACGATGCTGATTTTATTGCATTTTCATAATGCTCCCAGCAATCCTTTTTGTACTTTTCTTTGTAATCTTCAGTGATACATCGCCAAAGCCCCCATAGGAATTTTTCGGCAACTAATTCTTGAGTGATTTGCATAGTCTTGATTTTTTAATTAAACATGAGTTATATGATCTTCTATAAATTTCACTTGTTTTTTTAGCTCCATTAACTTGTAATGAAATTAATTCATCATTAGTCCAATTCGGTATTTTTTTATAACCTCTTTTTCTTGCAAGTTCAGCAATTGCTTTTTTTGATTTATTCATTTTAGTTGCTATATCTTTCAAAGATGTTTTAAAATAAAGTTCCTTGAGTTGTAATTCCTGTTGTAGACTTAATTGTTTCATTTTTATCCTGTTTTTTATAACTATCCTGAATTTTTTGTTTACTTTCTTCGTCAATAAAAAGCATCCAGCCAGCAAATTCCATAATTTTCGATCCTCTGTATTTTTTTAAAGGCTCATCTAATTCTTTCCAAATTTTTAATCCTGCTTTCAAAACACGGTTAGAAATATAATTTCCGGTTAATATTTCAGTTTGCGAAAATCCAATTTTCATTAATTCACACATTTGCGAGTGAAGAAATTTAAGCAATTCAATATCAGGAATAATAAATATTTCATCTAGTTGCCACATGCCAGGTTTGTGTTTAAAAAGTACATGTTTTTGACCTGAATCTGTAAGGCAAACCAACTCAGCATAATCACAAATAAGTTCAAAAATTTTTTTCTTATCAGCCTTAGTACAGCAATACCATTCATTATTACAGACTATATGTGAATATGTTCTAAATCTCTGCAGTTTTTCTTTTCCTGTTTTTTTCTGAATAATTTCAGAAGCTTCCTCGAAACAAAAAATAGCTTCGTTGCTTATAATAGTTCCAGGTTTTAAGCTAGCCAAATCGGTAAAGGTATCACGAAGCCAATCTTTAAATAATATCCCTTCTGATTCTTTACCTGTAATTCGGCATACTCCTTTTTCTGTGCCGTATTTTACATTATTAGCTCCTATAGTATAAATTAATTCGCAAGAATTAGCAATAATATTATTTACTTTATTCATGTAATTTCTTGTATTTATCGTATATATTTATATCTGAAAACATTCTAGTCAACCAAATCAGCCCTTTACCAGTAACAAAAGTTTGCGTATAATTTTTATCTGAATCGCCAAATTTGATAGGTTTAATCTTAACCATCAATAGCTTTCTTTTCACCTCCATTTGGCATTGGAACATTTTTGTACAAACATTGATAATCAACATTTTCTGTAAATCCATACTCTAACATCCTTGAAATCCAGATGTCAAATCGAGTCAGCATATCTACAAATAGATGTAATTCTTTAGCACTTACAGCTTGCTTTCCGTTTACTTCTGAAATTTTAATTATCTCGTTCATGATATTATTTTTTAAATTAATCCTATCGATTTAATTTCTTTTTCTTCAATCTTCTTGAAAAATAGATTACTTTGATTTAGCCTCTCAAGGAAGGGTTTTATTTCTCTGGCTATATCCTGAGATAAATCACATATATTTTTTATTAATTCTTCTGATTTATTTTGACTTGATAATAAATCCCAGACTGCGTTTCTTATTTGTTCGTATTCTCCTAACAACGTTAAAGCTTCGTCTTGACTAAATTTTGCAGGTATTCTTTTACGTTCTATTAAACAATATTCTTTAAGCCTTTCCTTTAATACTTCTTTCCCGGTTTGAAGTACCTCGTTTCTCCATATATGAAATTTTGAATACAAAACATCTTTATTATAAAATTTAGGATTTATTAGAATTGCATTTTTAATATAATTTGATGAATTTTTTTCAAGTGCCATTGCTCTATATTCATAAATAGAAAATATTTTTACCATTCTGAATATGTTCATGAATTCCTGACGATTGAGCAATAAGCCGGATTCTCTATTATTACTCAAATTTATTAACCATCTACGTAATTCTTTAGCTTTATTAGTAGCTGAAACAATACAAATTTCTTTAGTCGCATCCGAATTAAAAAAATAATCAGTACCTCTTCTACCTCCAATACTTTCACGCAGATTTGTGTAAAAGTCCTTATCTTCTGATAAATCAGCATATTCAATACATCTACGAATCCAATCATTGAATGGGGTTTTTACTTCTACAAACGCATAAATATCTTTAGCATTAAAAAACCCATTATTGTCTTGTTGTGGAAAATTGTTCATCTTTATTATTTATTTTATGCTAAAGTAACACTTTTTATTTAATTTATAAATTATAATATATTATTTTTACAAATTACTTCAAGTTCCCAGCTTTGTGCATTTGAGTCTTCACTTATATTAATCATATCGATATATTTTAAGATTTATGTTTGTTTATTATTTCTATATAGTCCTTTTTAAAGGTTATCTTCTGCTTATCGTTTTCAATGATATTGGTATTTGGGTTAAATAAAAAAACTAC
>JBAZGP010000430.1:0-3467 GCA_041652835.1 Lutibacter sp.
TACTCAATACTGAAATAATTCTGTCAAAAAAAGTATCTTTATACAATGCTGAAAGTATTCCGAAAAACACGCCTGTAATAATGGCAATCACAATTGCTGAAACTGCTAAAACTGCAGTATTTGGAAGTGTTTCAGCAATTACTTCCGATACATTCTTGTCGTTTTTTTGAAAAGATTTCCTCAAATAAGGATACTTTAACACAACTATATTCTCGCCAACAGAAAACAATTTTGAATAGGAATATTTTTCAGCAGATAAATAAGTGTAGTTTTTTTGATTTGAACTGTGAATAGAAATGGGCGATAAATCGTTCAAATAATAAAGATATTGCGTTGTTATGGGTTGATCAAAACCGTATTTAACACGAATATTTTGAAGCTGTTCGCTGTCCTCTCGCTGATCCAGCATCATACGCGCCGGATCACCGGGCAATACATTAAACAGAAAAAATATGACGGTAATTACGCCAAAAAGCGTAAAGATTCCGTAAAATATTTTATTTAAAATATAACTAAACAAGGTACTTTATTTGGTTAACAAAGATAACTTAAAGTATTAAAATTACTACTTTTGCGTAATTCTTTATTTAAACAGATGAACAAACAAGCGCTTATAACTCAAATTCAACAAAAAAAATCATTTTTATGTATTGGTCTGGATGTTGATTTGGATAAAATTCCAACACATTTATTGGCTGAAGAAGATCCTATTTTTGAATTTAACAAACAAATTATTGATGCCACGCATCATTTGGCCATTGCCTACAAACCCAATATCGCTTTTTATGAAGCTTATGGATTAAAAGGTTGGACGGCATTGAAAAAAACCATCGATTATCTCAACATCAATTATCCTGAAATCTTTACCATTGCCGATGCCAAACGTGGTGATATTGGCAACACCTCAACACGATATGCAAAAGCTTTTTTTGAAGATTTAAATTTTGATTCGATAACTGTTGCGCCTTATATGGGAAGCGATTCGGTAGAACCGTTTTTGGCTTTTAAAAATAAATTTACCATTCTTTTGGCACTGACTTCAAATAAAGGCGGACTTGATTTTCAGGACCTAAAAATTGATGGAGTTGAGTTATATAAAGAAGTCATAAAAACAGCGCTTACCTGGAAAAATTCAGAAAATTTAATGTTTGTGGCTGGCGCAACAAAACCAACTTATTTTTCAGAAATCAGAAAAATTATTCCCCATCATTTTTTATTGGTTCCGGGTGTTGGCGCTCAAGGCGGAAATCTCCAAGAAGTATGCAAATACGGGCTTACCAAAGATTGTGGATTACTGGTGAACTCGGCAAGAAGCATTATTTATGCAAGTAATGGTTTGGATTTCGCAAAAGCGGCGCAATTGGAAGCCTATAAATTACAACAGGAAATGGCGCAAATTCTAAGTTTGCAGTAGGCAGTTTCAATTTGCAGTATTTTATACAGTTCGTAAAAAAATTAAATAAATGAAAATTATTAAAGATCAGTTAGGAAGAGAAATTACCTTAAAAATACAACCCAAAAGAATTGTCTCATTGGTACCTTCCCAAACGGAATTACTGTATGATTTGTCTTTGGAAAATGAATTGGTAGGAATTACAAAATTTTGTGTGCATCCTTATCATTTAAAATCTACTAAAACCATTGTTGGCGGAACAAAAAAAGTAGATTTCGAAAAAATAAAATCATTAAATCCCGATTTTATTATATGCAATAAAGAAGAAAACACCTATGATTTTCTCCCTGAACTGGAGAAAATTGCACCCACTTATTTTTCAGATATAACTACTATTGAAGACAGTATTGATTTCATTTTAAGTTTAGGAGCTATTTTAAACAGAAGAACGGAAAGCATCAATTTGGTTGAAAAAATAAATTTTAGACTAAACGATTTTAAAGAATTCATCAAAACAAAACCAGCCAAAAAAGTGGCCTATTTTATTTGGGCGAAACCTTGGATGGTTGCAGGAAATGAGACTTATATAAACGAAATGTTAAAATTGAACAAGTTTGAAAATGTTTATCAATACATGAGTCGTTATCCCAAAGTAGAAATTAATAAAATACGCTATGAAGGCGATCCTGAAGTCATTATTTTGTCATCAGAACCATTTCCGTTTAAAGATGAACATGCTATGGAAATTGCTTCTTACACCAACCGTTCAACAACGGTTTTTGCCGATGGTGAAATGTTTAGTTGGTACGGTTCCAGATTGCTTTTGGCTTTTGATTATTTTAAGGAATTACACAAAAAACTCGAAAGTCATTTTTAAGATTTAGTCTTGCAAAGCAAAAACCTTTTTTAGCAAATCGGAAGTCCGTTTGGAAACATTTGCCCTAATTCCAACTTCTTCAACTTCAACCATCGTGAAAACACCTTTTAAAGCTTCGTTGGTTACATAATCCGTTAAATCTGGATTTACATCAGCAGTTAATGGCAAATTATTGTATCTCGTAATTAAGTCTTTCCAAATTTTATCGGCGCCCACTTTTTTAAATGAATTGTTAATAATTGGATTAAATTTTTGATATAAAGCTTTTGAAGTAGCCCTTTCCAAATACAAGGTAGCGGAATTTTTATCGCCCAATAAAATATTTTTTGCATCAACAATTGTCATATCTTTTATAGCTGTTACAAAAATCGGAATGGCTACTCCCACGGCATCTTCAGCTGCTCTATTCAATACTTTCAACCCTTCATCCGCCAAACTTGCAAGTCCCATACTTCTTAAGGTACGGTCAACTTTTTGCAATTCTTCCGGAAGTAAAATTTTAACTAAATTATTTTTAAAGAATCCATCCTGAACGGCTAAAGTTGTCACCTGGTTAGAAACACCATTTTGCAGTGCTTCTTTTAAACCTGCTGCAATTTGTTCATTTGTAATTCCGATATTTGGTAAACTACTTACCGCTTGCTGCAATTCTGTACAGGCAGAAAGTTGAAACACAACCACCGCCAAAAGTATTTTTTTTAACATACTGTTATTTTTATTTTGTTAAAGGTACTGTAATTTATCGCTTAAAACTGTCTGTTTTTTTATCATAATCATACGGACAATGTTTACAACCGTTTTTACAGCAATAACCTCTTTTTAAATGATATTTTTCCGTAAAAACTCGGTATCCTTCCTCGTTTGTATAATAATCTCCCTCTTCTAAGGGAATTGGTTCTCTATAATTCATAGGACTAAAATAAGAAACGTTCTGAAAATTCAGAACGTTTCTACCATCATAATTTAAATTATTTTTTTGCTTTTCCTGGAGGATATTGCGCCATAATTTCTTTAACATATTCTTTAATTTTTTCTTCCTTTTTAGCCACATTTCCAGAAGTATCCAGAACGCCGCTTCCTATTCCCTGCCAAGCTAATTCCTTTTTATTGGCATCAATTAAATCAATAAACAAAGTGCCTTCAGTATATTTAGAAACCCGAGTTCCAAAATTTGGTCCGTAATACCAAGGATACCAA
>JBAZGP010000431.1:0-1423 GCA_041652835.1 Lutibacter sp.
GCGTTGGCAATTAATTCCGCAATATCCAACACCTGAACACTTTTTTCTTGGTTGGTTACTTTTACGCCGTCTGTAAGCATTGTCATGCAAAAAGGACAACCTGTGGCAATAATACTTGACTTTGTCTCAATAGCTTCTTCCGTACGTTCAACAAAAACTTCTTTATCCCCTTTTTCTGCTTCTTTAAACATTTGGGCACCGCCGGCACCGCAACAAAATGAGTTGGTTTTACTACGTTTCATTTCAACCAATTCTGCCTCCAGTTTTTCAATAAGTACACGTGGCGCCTCATAAATATCATTACCTCGGCCTAAATAACAAGGATCGTGAAAAGTAATTCGCTTTCCTTTATATTTTCCGCCTTCTATGGTAATTTTTCCTTCATCCAATAAAGATTTTAAGAATTCAGTATGATGTAGAACTTCATAATTACCGCCTAATTCAGGATATTCATTTTTTAGGGTATTGAAGCCATGCGGACAAGCGGTTACAATTTTTTTAACTTGATATGCATTGAGCACTTCAATATTGGTCATTGCCTGCATTTGAAATAAAAATTCATTTCCCGCTCTTTTTGCTGGATCTCCACAACAACTTTCTTCTGTACCCAAAACAGCAAATTCTATATTTGCCTTGTTTAAAATTTTTACAAAAGCTTTTGTTATTTTTTTTGCTCTATCATCGAAACTTCCTGCACATCCAACCCAAAATAAAACTTCAGGTTGCTTTCCTTGGGCTGTCATTTCAGCCATTGTTAGTACATTCATAAAATTATTTTTTTAATATTTTTTACTATTATTCATGTTGACCATCGTCAAAAACCTCTATAGTTACTTCTTTATTGATTAAATCGGTAAATTTACCTCTATAACGTGTTGCTCTCACTAAGTGATTGTCTATCCAGTGATAATTTCCACCACGTGGTTTTCCCATTAGCATACCATGATATTTAAAGCCGTGTTTTTTTAGCCAAGCTTCAGTAATTTCTCGGTGTGCTTCAGTTCTTGAGGTAAAAAAGAAAATAATATGACCTTGGTCATACCATTTATTTAAAGTTTTGATGGCATCTGGATAGGCCTGTGCAGTTACCATGCGTTCAGGTTCCTCATTTGGAATATCTTCTCCTACTGTACCATCAATATCAATCAAATAATTTTTGATTCCTGTTGGTAAAATTGGACTGATGTGCAATCCTTTTTCAACTTTTTCATGTAATAATTTGTCTACGTCTTCCTTTTTCATGAATAGTATTTATTTTATTTAGCGTTTATTCTTCTTTCCAATTAAGTCGATCCATTTGGTTGTATTGCCATGGCGCTCCGTTATTTTCAATATTTGTCATCATCAAATTCAATCCTTGTGGTGCGGCAGATTGCTCCATCACCAAAAATCGGCGTAAATCTGTAATAATTGAAAGTGGATC
>JBAZGP010000431.1:1433-3463 GCA_041652835.1 Lutibacter sp.
ACAGGGCAAGCTTCAACACAAGCGTTGCAACTTGTACACGCCCAAAGTTCTTCAGGAGTTATATAATCGTTTAATAATTGTTTTCCGTCCTCAACAAATTTCTTGTTTTTATCAATGTTTGCACCAACTTCTTCCAATCGGTCCCTGGTTTTCATCATAATGGCACGAGGAGACAGTAGTTTTCCAGTGATATTTGCAGGACAAACAGCAGTACATCTTCCGCATTCAGTACAAGTATAGGCATTCATCAATTGTACCCAACTTAAATCGGCTACATCACTGGCTCCAAATTTTTCAGGAGCGGTTTCCTCACCTTCTGGAACTGCTGCATAAGGATTTGCATTAGGATCCATCATTAATTTAACTTCCTTGGTAACAGCTTCCAAATTGGTAAACTGGCCTTTTGGGTTCAAATTTGCAAAATAGGTATTTGGAAATGCCAATAAAATATGAAGGTGCTTTGAATAGTACAAATAATTCAAAAATATTAAAATACCTGTGATATGCAACCACCACGCAGTACGTTCTATTCTAAAAAGTTGTCCTGAATGAAAGTTTTCAAAAAACGGAACTAAAAATTGACTGATGGGATTGCCCATATCTCTTTGTTGAAAAGGAACATCGGTAGCATTCATAATTAGGAACAACGACATCAAAAACATTTCAAAATATAAAATATTTAAGGCATCATATTTTGGCCAGCCTTTCAAATCTTTATTCCATAAACGTGGAATTTGCAATACCATTCTGCGTATCCAAAATACAATTACTGAAACCAATACCAACAGCGCCAAAATTTCAAAAGATCCAATTAAAAAGCTATAAACACCACCAAAAACAGAGAAAACCCGATGCGTTCCAAACAATCCGTCTATCATTATTTCCAATACTTCAATATTGATAATAATAAAACCTGCATAAACAATGATGTGTAAAATACCAGCAATTGGGCGTTTTACCATTTTTGATTGTCCAAAAGCAATTTTAAGCATATTTTTAAAACGCTCTTTTGATAAATTTGACCGGTCAATGTTTTTGCCCAATTTAATGTTTCTGATAATTTTTTTGCTGTTTTTCACAAAAAATCCAATTCCAATAATCAGAAGAATCGCAAATGCTATGTTATCAATATAATTCATACATTTTAGTTTAAAGCTATTATCAAAATTTTTACGGTTCTAATCTAAATCTTATCAGCACTTTACTTCTCTAACTCAGGTTCAGGAACATAGCCTTTATCTTTTTTTCCGAATAAAGAAAAGTGAACAAAACGTTTTGGATGTAGTTTCACATCACGCAATAACTCATCCAATTCTTTTGAGGCGCTTTTAAGGTTATTGTACATTTCCTCATCTTTCAAAAGTTTTCCCAAAGTACCTTCTCCTGATTCCACATTTGCCAAAATACTGTTTAAACTATTTACGGTAGTTTCTAAATTTTTAATAGTTACCCCAAGGTTTGAATTCGCCAAAGAATCAGATAGTTTTGCTAAATTATTGGTCATTAACTCAGTATTGGTTAATGTATTTCCTATTTTTACTTTATTGGTTATCACCATTTCATTTACAGATTTAGAAATGGCGTTAAAGTTTGAAATTGTGGCGTTTAACTGTGCAATGCTCGATTTTAAATCGGCTCTGGTTTTGGCATCCATAATTTTATTTATGCCTACCAACAAAGAATCTGAACTTACAACGGCACTTTCAACCTTTGCAAAAAGTGGTTTTAAATCTTTGGCAAACGAGGCAATCAAATCAGATTCTATTTCTCCCTTTAGAAAATCACCCGATTTTGCAGTTTCTCCTTCATAAGAAGGCACAATCGCTAAGGATTTTCCACCCATTAAACTAGCACTATAAATTTTAGCGCTGCTGTTTTTTGAAAATTCCAAATCAGTTTCAGCACTAAATTCTACAATTAGCCAACCACGTTTTTGGGGATTAGTGTTAAACTTTATCGAAATAACTTTCCCAACTTCCAATCCATTTAAAGTAACAATGCTTGATATATTTAGACCTTGAACATCATTA
>JBAZGP010000432.1:0-3459 GCA_041652835.1 Lutibacter sp.
GGTCAATATCTAATTTTTGACTTATATCTCTTGCCGTTTTTAAAGGTGGTTCGCTTTTACCTGTCAAATACTCGCTAACTCTTGACGTGCTAACTCCCAATAGTTCCGATAAACGTTTTTGATTTAAACCACGCTCATACATACGCAATTTCATTGCTTCAATAAGGGTAGGTGCTTTTATAGGTTCGTTGGCTTCTTCGTAATCGGCTACCAAATCTGAAAGTACATCTAATTCAATAAAATTTTCATCATCGCTAGCTGTTTTGTTATCTACAATGGCTAACAATTCCTCAATGCGGTTACTTAATACGCTGTACTCTTTTTTTGTTTGTATTGTTCTCATAATTTCTAAATGTTTGAACAGTCTATTTTATCATATTCTGAATGTGTACCAATAAATCGAATATAGATTTTGCTTGAAGCAAAAATGATAATGGCTACAAGTCTATAATCATTACCCTTTATATTGAACACATAACGGTTATTGCCAACATAATCAACACTATTAAAAGTTTGCTTCATGTCATTTAAAGTATTCCACTCGCTTCTTTTGGCTTTAAAATACCAATCTCTCAAAGCAACATCAGAGCTTGCATGTTTTCCTACAAATTCTTTAATTTTTTTAAACGTTACAATCCGCATTTGCTTTTAAGTCTAAAACTGGTTACAAAGATAAAAAAATTGTTTTACAAAACTTAATTACATAAAATAGAATTATTATACTACCCAATTTTGTGGATTTGTAATTTGTGACTTACAATATGATTCGTATGGAGCAGTAGCTTTATCTTTATTAAGTTGCTTTGTTCTTTTTTCCATCGCTGAAAAAAGTAACAAAAAAATCTAGGCTGACGAAATTTTATCTAAATTTTTTATTCGATTTCTAAATTTCAGGAACTCGCGCTGGTGATTGAAGGCTTTTACAAAATTCGTAATGCTCAAACAGTCTGAAATTTTACGAAATCTTCATTTCAAATTTTACGATAAAACTTCGTAGGCCAGGTAAGTTTTTAGTTTAATGAGAATGTTTGTGTTTTCAATATTTTATGACGAAACCTGCCGTCAGGCAGGAACCTCATATGACAGTTTTCTTTGTTTTGATTTCAAATTATATTTTGAATTACTTCTGAGCTTTGTGGAGTTTTGGTAGCATTGTGATTTGAAACTTAAATCATGAGATCCTGAACCGAGTTAAGGATGACGTTTTCAATAAGGATTCAAATTTTGACCAACAAAACCAGAATTACCAGTAATTAATATGTTTTTTATTTTATTTTTTATTATTCATCATTGCACTTGGAAAGCAATGTAATGAAGTAATCTGTTGGCAACAATTTGATTACTAAACCTAAATCCAATCAAGAAAGAACTTTTTAGTAACCCCTAATTGCCGCAAGGCATTTATAATGATAAATTCCGGAACTGGGTCAACGTGTGTTTGAACCGTTATTGGTCTTAACAAATCTTTTCTACTCCAATGTTCGTGACCTCCATTAGTTCTATTACAGATACAACCCTGTTCGGTTAAAAATTCTCGATATAATTTTAAAGGAATATTTCTTAAATGTTTTGTAGACATAAACTAAAAGGCAAATTCAACATCTTCCCTTGATACCTTATAATTTTTTTTATTTACAATTTCATTAAACATTGGGTTTAAAGTAACTAACTCAGAATCCTTAGGTGGGTTAAATTTTGGTTTCTTCTTTGAACCCTTTATAGACCAACCAAGTTTTTTGAGAACTTTATCTAAAGTTTTTTTATTATTAGTGTATCTAAAAAATTCGTGTAATGCCTCCGAAAAAGAATTCTTTGCTTCAACTGATGAATATCCATAACCACTTAAATCTAAAGCTGGAGCATAAATGATAGTAACATCTTCCTCTTTAAACTCAACCAATGAAAGACCTACGTGATATTTACCATTGTTAAAGCCTAAATCAGCGGAAATATGTAAATTAGACATATGAATAAAATTATTTATGGTTCAAATATATGAATAAAATTAAAACTGTTGCCAGCACCTCATATAAAAAATTGCTTAATTCAAAATAATTGGAAATTAGTAATACAAATGATTCGTATGTTACTTCTCATTTTATGCTATTTATCATTGCAAATAAAACACAATGTAATGAAGCAATCCGCCTATTGTTATATTCAGAACTTCATAGATTAAGACTACCACGTTGCTATCGCGCCTCGCAGTGACAGCGCATATTTAACTGAACTTTGACCTTTCGGCTTTGAACTTTTTTCCCCTAATGACTCACCCCTCCTTTTTTAAAGAATGCTGATGTGAATGTCATAAAGAATATTTTTACATCAAATAAAAAGCTTTTCCTTTCTAAATATTCCGGAATAATCAAAACAGATTACAATGGGCAAACATACCTTTAACGCTCTTTTATATTTTAGGGGGGTCAGCATCCGCCGGAATGGCAGATAAAATTGCTTTAAAAAACACCTATAATTTTAGTGTTCCCAGGGGGTCAGCTTACTCCGGAATATCCAGCACTATTCAAACCGATATCAATGGCACAAATCGAAACGTTATGTTTTTAAATAACCACCACATAAGTAGCACAATTCAAACCGATATCACTGGCACTAACAAACCGATATTACTGGCACAATTTGATCCGATATATCCAACCGGTTTTTATTAATTTTTCATTGTTAAAAATAGTTGAGATTTATAAAAAATTAAATTGTGATAACGTGTTAATAAAAAAGTTTTTTATAACCTTAAATAAGATTTATATTTGTAGTACAATTGCACCGGCACGTTAAAAATGCCCTTATGAAAAAGAAAAGAGCACGTTTAGAACGTACTTTCTTCCCTCATTATTTATGTGTATGGTATAGATCTCAAAAAAAGAAGCTTGCTTTGTTTTTTTGAAAATATAACAAAAAACAAACTTTTTTGTTTATATAAAAAGAAAAGTCCTAAAGTTGGCGCTTTAAGACTTTTTAAATAAGGTTACGCTAAAAGAAGCGATGTTTATTTTTTTACTTGTACAAATGTACATAAATCTTTTAGCCTGCCAAAAACTTTAACAGTTAAATTTTAATATTCCTAAATATGCTAAAAGGAGGTACATTGCCACAGAATAAATTAACAAAACGCCTGCAACAAAAAATTTGCGACAAGACAACAGCGTCAAATTTCATGGTGCTTTTGATTGGCCAGGACACGGAATATTCCATTTATTCTTTACAGTAAATGGTGAAGGATTGTTAATAAAAAAAAAGTCCTTTTTATTTTAAGAATTTGTATTGTCCTTATCTTTGTAAAGTTAATAAAAAAGAAAAGTTTTAAAGTTGGCGCTTTAAGACTTTTAAGTGAAGGTTACGCTAAAAGAAGCGATGTTTATTCTTTTACAAAACAAAAAATCATACTTCTTTTAGCCTACCAAAATAATTTAACAATTAAATTAAATGCATAACCAAATTTAT
>JBAZGP010000433.1:0-3453 GCA_041652835.1 Lutibacter sp.
AAGTGAATAAATTTATTTAATAATTTCTAATCTTTTGAGTTCAAAAAAGCATTTAACTGTTGCTTTGATGTCATTGAAAGCATCGTGGGCGTCTTCAAAGTTTTCATTGAAAAGTTTAAAATGTAACTCCTGGAGTTTTGGCCATTTTGCATTACCGTATTGATTAGGAATGTTGCAATATTTTGTACTTGAAAACATAGTGCAAATTCTTTCTTTACCATGTAGGACGTCTTCAAATTCATTGCGCAATAACTCACTACCAATAATTTTACGGTCAAAACTTACATTGTGTCCTACGATTATTTTTGCATTAAGAACAAAAGCAGAAAACTTTTTTAAAACCTTCTTTACGTTTTTACCTTTTTTTAATGCAATTTCATGAGTAATGCCATGAATTTTACTGACTTCTTCTGATATTTCAAAACCTTCCGGTTTAATTATAAAGTTACCTGTTTCAATTACATTGCCAGTTTCATCAGTATAAATATAGGCAAGTTGTACAAGGCGTGGCCAGTTGTCGAAGTCAGTAACAGGTGCTTTATAATTTTTTGGAAGGCCGGTTGTTTCGGTGTCGAAAAATAGATACATAGTTTTGTTTTTAAAGATTTATAATTCGTTTTTAATTTCAATTTTAGCCCATTTTTTAAAGCTTTCAAATTTTTCAAGTATTTTTAAAGCAATAAGATTTTTTTCAAGACCGGCAGGAATAGTCATGTTTGTTGCATCAATCCAGTTATTAAGTTTTGTTTCAACTGGAGCTTTAGCGGCTTTCTTTTCTGCTGCTATGCGGTCTTTTTCTTTCTGGTCGGCTTCCTGTTTTGCTTTAGTCTCAGCATCAGCCTTGGCTTTTAACTCAGCTTGTAATTTGTCATTGATTGCCTGTTGTTCTGCTTTCTCTTTGGCTGCCTTTTCCTGCTCAGCTTTCAACTTAGCATCAGCATCGGCTTTTAATTTGGCTTGAATATCAGCTTGTTTTTTAGCCTCAGCCTCAGCTTTGGCTTGTGCTTCCTTACGTTCTTTTTCAATTTGTGCCTGTTTAGCTTGTGCTTCTTTTTGCAACCTCTCATTTTCCAATCTTATTTTTTCCTGTTCAGCCTCATAATCATTCTTAGCTGTTTTAAGGCTGTTTAAGAAAATAGTATATTCTGTGTCGTTCATTTCTCGAAGTGACGGAGAAACGCCAAAGAATTGAACGTATGGAGCTGTTTCAATCTTTCTTTGGGTTTCGAGATTGTCAAGTCGGGCATTTTCGATTCGGGAGGCTTCTAAAATTGCAGCTTCTGCGGCTTCCTGTTCTTTTACAAGTTTCAATCCCTTAATTAGATTATCGAAGGCGGCATCTGTCATTGCTTCGAGATTTGAGTAAATTTCGGGGGTGTCGGTTACTTCTGAAAGTTTAGAAGTGCGAAGTGCTTTAAGGTCTTCAAGTCTTTTCTTTTCAATGTTTACAAAGTAGTTTTCAATTTCAGAAAGCCGGGATTCCATTTCCTGAATTACAGTTATGTTTTTGTTTTTCCAAGCGTCAACAAATTTACCACCGGCCAAATAAAAGGCTTTTTCTGTTTTATGAATTGTGTCTGTTGAGGTGCGGACTTTTACAAGTTTTAACCTGAGTTCTCTCGCTTGTTGTGTTGTTTCGATTGTCAACTCCTGAGTAAGAATACTTTTATAAATTTCTGAAAGTGCATCACGCTCAGTTATTACTGGCATAAATGCTTTTTCAATTACAGATGCTTTGTCTTGTTCTAACCCATATTCTTTAGGGTCGATTACTACTAATTTTGTGTTTGTTTCTGTCATGGTTTAATTATTTTTAATTGATAAATTTACAATACTTCTAACTTTCAAAAGGTCTTTCCCTTTGCGTAAATCGAGTGAGTTTTGCAAAGCTACGATGCAATACTGATTGAAGTCAGAGGGTTTTTTCATTTCTTTACCCTTTCTATTTTGATTTGACCAAACTTATCAGTATTGATAATCAAAACTCCATCTTTACATTGATTGAGCTTTCTGTTATAATACTGATAATCTACTTTTTTGTCTATCTTTTCAGAAATACCTTTGCAAGCCGATTGCATGTCTGGGTAATTTTCTGTAATACCTGTTATATCTACTTTTACAGGTTTACCATTGCGTTTATTTGTTATTGTTGTCATAAGTGTTGCCCGTTGTCCCGATAGCGCAGGAGTTGGTTTATATTACAGTTATTTGGTCGTGTTTAATTTGCCAATTAGAATTATAATAATTTTCTTGGACTATTTCGATTTTTATTATTTCTCTATATCCCATAATTTCATAAAAATTACTTATTGCTTCAAGTATAGTTTTAGCTCCGTTTGAATCAGTTTGAATGGTGTTTTCGTTTTTGTTGCAATATGTTATTTGAAAATATTTCATAATTATATATATTTTAATCTAAAATTTAATTCATTATCTTTTTTAGTATTTTCAGATATACACCAACCAGATTGTAATTCATTATATAAAAAACTTTTTGTTTCATATTCGCTTTCAGCTTCGAAACCACCCTTAAAAAGTTCAGTAATAACCCATTTTTCAGTATTATAATTATCTATATAAAATAATACGTCATTAACTCTTAATATTTTCTGATTTAATTCTACTTCGCTTTTCATAATTTGGTATTTTTAGTGTTATTGTTATGATGTAAAGATAATATTAATATATTAATTATACACAAAATTATGAAATTATTTTTAGTTTTTAATTATTTAATTATCAGATAGTTACAAAAATATTTTGTTAATTTTTATTTTTATGTACTTTTTCCCTCTAAAATTTCGCCATTTTTTTAACCAAGACAGATATTTTCCCTCTAAACTCCCCATCCTTAAACACCTTTCCCAAAACTTTGTGAATACCTTGACTGACTAACCCCTGACTACACCAGAACTGTTCAGCTATTTGATACGTTGTCATTTTGCAGTAATCGTGAAGTAAATAAAATGCAACATATCTTAGTTGATTATGCTTGCGAATTGTAAGGGCTTGGGTTGGGGTTATGCCTGTGGATTTGCAGGTATGCTGTAAGATTCGATATACTGTTTTATTCATTTATAAATATTATTTTCCTTTGTCCCGTAACCATCAATTTTGCAGGCGGTCTTATTCCTGCGTGCTTTGCTAATCTACATTTTAGCCATAAAGCTACCATGTGCTTACTTGCTTCGTCTTTCTGTTTGTCATTCCATTGCCTGCTCATATTATGGAAGTGTATAGGGGTGGTTGGGTGTAGTGCCAGTGGGTCATTGTTATAGGTTGTTAAGTAAATATTCGCCCCATTGTTGAGCCATTGCGTTTGCTATGCCTGGGAAAGTCTTACTCCTTAATTTTGCACGTTCTTTTTTAGGCAAGCTCACAGCTTCATAATACCATTTTGCATCTTTTTTTATTTTACCTTTTTTTGTTATATGCTGCACAAATTCACCTTTG
>JBAZGP010000434.1:0-3435 GCA_041652835.1 Lutibacter sp.
TATCCAGCCTGTTCAAAAATGATTTCTTCTTTGGAAGCTGAGATATTTATTATCGGAAAATCCTTAAAATCGGTCAGTTGTTTAATCTCCTTGCTGATTTGAGCATAACTAAAAAGATTAAATTCTCCATTTCGGTCACTTATGAAATAAACGGTTTTATCTATCCAAATTGGTTGGGTATCGTTGCTGCCTCCAACCGGTTTTGGGATTTCTGTTACGGCATGATTTTTTAAGTCATAAATCCAAATCCTGCTTGCTGTTCCACCGCGATAATGCTTCCACTGATTAAATCTGTCAGCTATTGGTGTGTAGGCGATTTGATTGCCGTCAGGACTATAGGAAGCCCAAAAAGCGTTGGGAATATCCAATGGTGTTACTTTTCCATTTGCAATCTCAACAGTAAAAAGTTGTGCATATCTGTTGGTAAAAATATTGCGTTGTGAATTAAACAAAACCTGCAGACCGTTTGGTGAGAATCCCCGGACATAGTCGTTATAAGGATGCCAAGTAAGGCGCATAGGAATACCTCCTGTAACAGGCACAATATAAACATCTGTATTGCCATCATATTGTGCGTTAAAAGCAATCATACTGCCGTCTGGTGAAAAAATGGGATTCGATTCCACACCCTCATCTACAGTCAGTCGCCTTGGGTTTGAGCCATCTTTATTGGCTACCCAAAGGTCTTCGGCATAAATAAAGGCGATGTGATTTTTGCTGATTGTTGGCTCGGAAAGCAAGCGGGTATCTGAAATGTCAATAGCCAACATTGGGCTATAAATCAAAGAAAATAAAAAAGTGAGGCTTAATAGTTTTAGGAGCGTGTTCTTCATTTTGAAATAATTAAAGTAGATTATGATGATACTTAACAAATATATACAATTTTTCAGAAAAAATCTGCTTGAATAAATTTCAATTATTTTGCAGAAATAATAAAAATGAAATTCGGTTGGATTCACTCAAATAGGAAAAATCCACTGCTTTGTTCTCACAAAAAAATGTAAATTTGTAATTGTTAAATAGCACTAAAATGACATTTCAAGATCAAATAAAACAAGGAATTCCAAATGAATTGCCTTCAAAAAAAACTTACGAAAAAGCAATAAATCACGCCCCAAAGCGCATAGATATTCTCTCAAAAGAGGAGAAAGAACTTGCAATTAGAAATGCGTTGCGGTATTTCGACAAAAAACATCATGCTGTTTTAGCTCAGGAATTTGCTCAGGAATTAAAAGACTACGGACGTATTTATATGTATCGTTTTCGTCCTGATTATAAAATATATGCGCGGCCAATAAACGACTATCCGGGAAAATCTTTGCAGGCAAAAGCCATTATGCACATGATTCAAAATAATTTGGATGAAGTTGTGGCGCAACATCCACATGAGTTGATTACTTATGGTGGTAACGGTGCCGTTTTTCAAAATTGGGCACAATATTTATTAACGATGCAATATTTGTGTGAAATGACCAATGAGCAAACTTTAATTATGTATTCCGGTCATCCAATGGGATTATTTCCTTCGCACGAAAACGCGCCAAGAGTGGTGGTTACCAACGGAATGATGATTCCAAATTACAGCAAACAAACCGATTGGGAAAAATACAATGCATTGGGCGTAACGCAATATGGGCAAATGACAGCCGGCAGTTATATGTACATTGGTCCGCAAGGAATTGTGCACGGAACTACAATAACGGTGTTGAATGCCGGTAGAAAAATAGCTAAAAAAGGAGAATCATTAGCTGGAAAATTATTTCTGACTTCCGGTTTGGGAGGAATGAGCGGGGCACAACCAAAAGCAGGAAATATTGCAGGATGCATTACCGTTTGTGCTGAAGTGAATCCAAAAATCACAGAGATTCGCTTGTCGCAAGGCTGGATAGATGAAAAAATAACCGATTTGAACGATTTGGTTTTACGGGTGAAAAGCGCCAAAGAAAATAAAGAAGTGGTTTCTATTGCTTTTTTAGGAAATATCGTTGAAGTTTGGGAGAAATTTGCAGAAGAAAATGTGTATGTCGATTTGGGTTCCGACCAAACTTCGCTTCATAATCCTTGGGCTGGAGGTTATTATCCGGCTGGAATTTCTTTTGAAGCTTCCAATATATTAATGGCTGAAAATCCAAAACTATTTAAAGAAAAAGTTCAGGAAAGTTTAAGAAGACAAGTTGCCGCAATCAATAAACACACTGCAAAAGGAACTTATTTTTTCGATTATGGCAATGCTTTTTTATTGGAAGCAAGCAGGGCAGGAGCAAAAATTTATAAAGATTCAAAAGGGAATTACTGTAATAAGGAAACCCTCTCTTCCCTTGGGGAAGAGACCGAGAGATGGGAATATCCATCTTATGTGCAAGATATTATGGGACCCATGTGTTTTGATTATGGTTTTGGTCCATTCCGTTGGGTTTGCACAAGCGCAAATCCTGTCGATTTAGAAAAAACTGATGTAATTGCTTGTCAGGTTTTAGAAGAAATTAGAAAAAATTCGCCAAAAGAAATTCAACAGCAAATGACGGATAATATTCAGTGGATTAAAGGTGCGCAGGAAAATAAATTGGTGGTGGGTTCACAAGCTCGTATTTTATATGCAGATGCTGAAGGGCGCGTAAAAATAGCAGAAGCTTTTAACAACGCCATAAAAAGTGGTGAAATTTCAGCGCCCATTGTTTTGGGAAGAGACCACCACGATGTTTCTGGAACCGATTCTCCTTACAGGGAAACGTCAAATATTTACGATGGTTCTAAATTTACGGCGGACATGGCCATTCAAAATGTAATAGGTGACAGCTTTCGCGGGGCCACTTGGGTCTCCATTCATAATGGCGGCGGAGTGGGTTGGGGAGAGGTTATTAACGGAGGATTTGGTATGATTCTTGATGGAAGTTTAGAGTCCGAAAAACGTTTAAAAAGCATGCTTTTTTGGGATGTAAATAATGGTATTGCACGACGAAATTGGGCGAGAAATGAAGGTGCCGTTTTTGCCATAAAAAGGGCGATGGAAGCCGAGCCAAATTTAAAAGTGACATTGCCTAATTTAGTTGACGACTCAATCTTGAAAAATTTGTTTTAATAATTAAAATTATATTTAAATGAAAGCTATAAAATTCCTTCCGTTATTGCTGCTTTTTTTAGTGGCATCCTGTAGTTCAATCAAAGTTTCTGCAGATTATGATACTAAAGCCGACTTTTCTAAATACAATACTTTCGCTTTTTATAAAAAGGGTATTGACAAAGTGGAAATTTCTGATTTAGACAAACGACGAATTCTAACCGCTGTTGAAAGTGAAATGTTGGCAATGGGCTTTACAAAATCTGATAATCCAGATTTGTTGGTTAATATTTTTACCAAAACAGTGCAAAAAGTAGATATATACAACGATAATTATTAGTATGGTTGGTATCCTTGGTATTACGGACAAAATTTTG
>JBAZGP010000435.1:0-3413 GCA_041652835.1 Lutibacter sp.
AAAAGATTTGCAAAATCATATCTTACCCGGCGATTGCCGAGCAAGATGAAGAGTTTAGGAAACAGGGCGAGGCGTTATGGCCTCAAAGATATAAATTAGAGGATTTAGAGCAGACCCAAAAGCTAATCGGCACAAAAAACTTTTCGGCTTTATATCAGCAAGTACCGATAGCTTCCGAAAACCAGGAATTTAAAGAGCATTGGTTTAAAGAGAGAGAGCCAGCCGAAGTTGAGAGATTAAACACCCGAAGGTTCCTGACGATTGATACGGCTATCTCAAAGAAAGCGTCAAGCGATTACACGGGACTATGCGATAACTCGGTTGACACGGCAAACTTCTGGAACTTGAAAGCCTGGCGGTTGAAATTAGACCCTTTAGAACTAATTGATTTACTTTTCACCCTGCAAAATAACAGGCGGTACGAAAAGATAGGCATTGAAAAAACAATTTACCTGCAAGCCTTAAAACCTTTTATTGACGAGGAACAGAGGAAACGCAACAAGTTTTTGCCGATAGTTGAGTTAGATCACCGGCAAGTTAATAAGGAAGTCCGAATCAGGGGCTTAATCCCACGCTATCAGTCAGGTTCGGTTTATCACTTAAAAGGCGAGTGCCGGGATTTAGAGAATGAGCTTTTAACCTTTCCCCAGGCAATTCACGATGACGTGTCAGACGCCACCGCCTATCAGTTGCAGATAGCCCAGAGGCCATTTGAGGCGGTGAGGACTTACAGGCGAGAAGATAATAAAAAAAACCCAGCCAGATGAAAGTATTTCGAATTAACAATGGAGTTTTACAGTCAGCCGAAGTGGAATCGATCAGGGAAAGTTCGGGAGATTGTTATTATTGCGGACAGCCGGTTTACACATCTCACGGCCAACTAATCAAATATAAAATAATTTATCAAAATGGCGAGAAAAAAGAGTACCCAACACACAAAGCCTGCCGGAAAATATCACCTGCTCGTTGAGATTGGTAAAAAGGGTAAGCAATTTGCTTTTGATACCGACAACCCAACAGAAGCCCTTTTGAGCATTAAAACTCCCAAATTGGTTGAGGGGGTTAGATTTACTTTAAATCTTGGTGAAAAAACCGCCAAAAGAAGCCTGTTGGCTTATCAGGCCAGACGAGTGTTTTCGCAAAAATTAAGCGCCGAGTTCTTCGTGAAAACGATGCACTGGCTTTTGAAAAAATGAACAGAGAAGACGTTTATTCATATATTTTACGTGAAGAGCAAGCCTTCAAGACGACCGGCGTGCCGGTTGTTGATGGGTGGGACTTTGAGATGTACAAGCACATCAAACTTTCAACCCTTTATAAATATGGCCAATTAGACACGGGTAAAACAGACGATAAACCGGTAGAGAATATCATTTTACCGATCTTAAACGTTGCTTATCGATTGGAAGACGTGAACGTAAAAGATATTGAGCCGTACGTAAACGATGCTAAAAATTACTTTAAATCATTCTTAGTCAGGAAGTTCCACGACAGGTGGGCCAGAAAATTTGAGATAGATACTTTTATCGATTCAGCCAAGACCAGTCGGATAGATTTTGGATTGGCGTTGGTTAAGAATGCTGGGAATCATCCAGAAGTTGTGCCTTTGCAACGCTTAGCCTTTTGCGACCAGACCGATATTTTATCTGGTCCGATTTGTGAAAAGCACATGTATTCGCCAGACCAACTTCAAGAAATGGCGGGGAAGTGGGATTCTGACAAAATCGAAGAGGCAATCGTAATGTCCCGCGCCGAAAAAGATAACTCTCAAGTTCAAGGTCAGAAAGCCAAAACCCCCGGAAGATATATTGAGGTTTATGAGCTTCACGGAATGTTCCCCGAAGACTGGCAAGACGAAGAGGGCGATCCCGATAAATACACCCGACAAATTCATATCATTACCTACTACAAAAGCAATGACAGACGGAAGAATGGAATTTCTCTGTTTAAGGGCAAGGAAAAGAAACTAATTTATGATGCCGTCAAAAGAGACGAGATATTCGGTCGGGCCTGCGGTTATGGAGGGGCGGAGGAATTATTCGAGCCACAAGTTTGGAATACTTATTCTCGGATTCAAATGAAAGAGATGCTTGATGTGGCCTCTCTAATGATTATCAAGACAACAGACGGTGCTTTGGCAAAACGCCAAAAGGTTACCGATTTGTCCAAGGGAGAAATGCTGGAGGTTGAAGACGGTAAAGACGCCTCACAGCTTGTTATCACTCCGATTAACTGGCAGGTCTTTGATAAGTGGCAGGAAGACATGAAATTGGCTGCCAGGACGACTGGTTCAGCCAATGATCCGCAACTTGGAGTAGAACCCAAGGCGGGTACGGCGATGGGGCTTCAGCAGGTTGTAATCGCTCAAGGGCAGGGAATACACGAATATCGCCGAGGAACATTTGCTACGTTTTTAGCAAGGCTTTATCAAAACTGGTTTTTGCAATATCTGGTTGATGAAATGAACAAGGGAGACGAGTGGTTAGACGAACTCGACTTAAAAGAAATGCAATGGGTGGCCGAACAGGTTTCCATAAACGAGGGCAACAAAAAAATAAAAGAAATGATACTGAAGGGAGAAGTTCCGGTTCAAGAAGAAATCGATGCTTTCAGAGAAAAGATTAAAAAAGACTGGACAAAGGGCGGAAATAAAAAGTTTATCAAAATAATCAAAGACGAATTTAGGGACATTCCTGTTGATGTCTTTGTGAATATCGCCGCCAAACAAAAAGATCTGGCTAATTTAACCGAGAAAATAGTTAGCTTCGTTAAGGCGATTATCGCAACCCCGCAAATGCTTACTATCCCCGGAATGGCTGATATTTTAAATCAGGTAATTGAATTTAGCGGTTTGAATCCGGTTGATTTTAGCGGACTAACTAAAGAACAGTTGGCTCCGGTTCAACCCCAACAACCCCAATTAGTGCAACAACCACAATTAACATAAAAAAATGATAATAAATGATTATCTAAATGAGATAGAAAAAAACGAATTAGCCAAGTTCGTAGAGAACAGGGTTCAGTTCGAAGCCGTCAAAAAAGTTGTTTTAGCCTGTATTTATTTTGACGGAACGATCCAAAAGGAAGGAATCCCAAACCCGCTTAAAAACTTTTTATTGGCGATAGCGGCCGGTTCAATGGGAACCCTTACCCGCGAGCAATTAGGAGAGAAGGTCGAAGCCAGCTTGGCGGGTGTTCAATTATTGGAATCAGGATTTAAAGAATTAGAAAAATTCAGTAAAAAACAAGACGCGCCTAAGGTCAATGAAAAAAACCCGGCACGTTAAAACAAATATGAAGAAAATAATAATACCAGTTCTTTTAATAGTTCTTTTGGGTGCTGGAATATATTTTGTCTTTCACAAGCCAGAACAAAATGTGTCTGGTCTGTCTGGCGCGGCAAGAACAGTTGC